>JABDAU010000013.1 GCA_013289045.1 Bacteroidota bacterium
CCAAAACTTATTACTTTACAGCAGCCGGATCATGTATTTTAACCGTACCTGTACGCTTCACTGTTCCCCAGCCGCTTAGCTCGCCTTTTAGTGCGCGGCGAACGGCTTTGATGAGGATGTAATACATCAGCTGTCGCCAGATGAAACGCTGCGGGATGATGTAAAGCAGTTTTTTGAAGTTCTCCTTTTCCATCCAGAACGCGATCATGCCGACAATGAAATCCACAATCACGAATGCTACGTAATAGCCTACGATCCTCCACGGTTTGCCGCTGAAAAGGCCAACGACCATCATCAGATCGGCTAATGGTGAGAACAACGGCAGGATGATCTGGAACACCAGGATATTTGGCATACCTACCATACCGAAGAACTTATATTTCTTGTTGAACAGCGCGTCTTTATTCTTCCAGAAACTTTGCATTACCCCAAAGCTCCAGCGGAAGCGCTGTTTGAGCAGCATATTGAGGGTTTCAGGCGCTTCGGTATAAGCGATGGCCTCGGCGCAGTTTTTTACGATGTAACCTGCTTTAAGTATACGCATAGTCAGATCGCAATCTTCGGCCAGGGTATCATAAGTAAAGCCGCCTGCCTTAAATATAGCTGACTTGCGGAACGCGCCGATAGCGCCCGGCACAACGGTAATGCTGTTGATCACATCGAAGGCGCGCCTGTCCATATTTTGCGCGGTGATGTATTCGATGGCCTGGAAGTTAGTAATCATGTTATTGGCGTTGCCCACTTTTACAGTACCCGCTACTGCGCCAATCTCCTCATCGGTGAAGTAGGTCATGAGGTGATAAACCGCATCGTCTTTCAGCTGGGTATCCGCATCAATACATATTACAAAGGCATGTTGCGCGTGGTTAATGCCAAAATTTAGGGCTGAAGCTTTGCCACCGTTCGGTTTATCGAGCACCTGCACCAGCGGGTGATCGCCATAGGCTTTATGCACCACTTCGAAGGTTTTATCCTTCGAGCCGTCGTTAACAAAAATGATCTCGAAATTAGGATAATCAGTCTTTAATAAGCTTTCGATGGTTTTACTGGCCGTAACCTCTTCGTTATAGGCAGGCACAATAATGCTTACCGCAGGCAATTGGTCTTTTGGTATCGGAGCAGCTTGGTCGCGTTTACTATCGGAGTATTGCCTTAATGCAAGTATGCCGATGAGCACGATACGACCGAGCGCCAGGAAAATAGCTGCAATGAATAAGTAGATAAAGAACCAATTGAGATAAAACAACCCATTAACGTAAATATTATTGAAAAATCCGGTTATGCCACTATTGGCGTCGTCGCGGATAGGCGGCATCAGGTCAGCACGGGTTTTGTGCAGCACATCGGCAATAGTGGTAAACTGGTAGCCGTGGCTCCTGAAAAAATGGATGATCTCAGGCAACGCCTTAACAGTTTCATCGCGGGTTTCGCCGCCGGCGTCATGCAGCAGCACGAACGAACCGGCATCTTTCTGATGCTCCACACGGGCAATGATACTGTCCGCAGTTACGCCGGGGTACCAGTCCCACGGGTCGATGGATTCGCCTACGGTGATATAGCTTTCTTTTGCAGCTTGCGCCACAGGTATAATTTCAGCCAAAGTTTGCGGCTCGGCATCGGCGTTATACGGCGGGCGGAACAGGATGGTACTGCGACCGGTCACCGACTCAATGATGCTTCGGGTTGCGCTCAGCTCAAAATTTACACGCTGAGGGCTGATGGTTGAAATGTCCGGGTGGAAATAGGTATGGTTACCGATCTCGTAACCTTCGTCATATTCACGGCGCAGGATCTGGATATTTTTTTCTGCCATCGAACCTACCACAAAGAATGCAGCGGGGCAATGCTCGCGCTTCAGGATATCAAGGATACGCGGTGTAAAATCAGGATCGGGGCCATCGTCAAACGTCAGCACGATCTTGCCCGGTGCGTAACCATAACGACGGATAACGTATTTGGTTGGCAGCGTAATATAAGTCTGGTTGGTGATAGTATAGTTGATGGTATCCAGCTTTACGTTGATCTTGCCCGGATTCGGCGTTGTCACCAGGTCGAGCACCTCACCATCGCCGGTGTAGGAGATGCGGTTGTTTAAACCAACATCCGTTAACCTTTTTATATCAACCCCGGTTTTCTTTAATGAGTCGATAGATAAGTTTTTCTGGAAGAACGACCACATGCGCGGGTCTTCTTCGCCAAGTCGCCATAAAGCCACGCCACCGGTTGCCCAATCATCCGCCATACGGATAATGTTAAAATTTGTGGCTGCATCGGTAAAATAAACGCTGTGCGGTAGGCCTGCCTGGTCGTTATAGCTATAATGCAGGTTGGCGGATACCGGGTCGTAAATAATGGATTTATGCGCTTCCTGCGCCGAGCTGATGGCCTGCTGGTAGCTTACTGAACGGCCTACGCTGCCTTCGGGCCAGTCATAAGCGCCTCCGGCAATGGTAAGGATCACCTTTTCGCTTGGAATTTTTGAGCATACATCATCCAGGATTTGCTCCACCCAGTGTTGATCTGACAGTTCACCCGGGGGGGCTGTTTTCGTCATGCTGGTCAATAGCCATCACGAACAAGAAGTCGTTATATTTTTGCAGGAATTGCAGGTCGTACTGCTCATCCTGTGGTATCACGTTTTGCGTTACCAGCAAGCCCATAGGGTGCAGTGTGGTGTAAAGCTCTTTTTCAAACTCGATGTAATCCGGCGTTTTGCGGTTCAGAACGTTATCAAAATCAAGGTCGATCCCTCTGAAATTGTATTTCTTCAGCTGTACAGCAATACTATTGATGAATGCCGCGCGCGACTTTTTACTTTTTACGATGCGGAGAATATCCTTCGTATCAAAATCGCCTGAAGAATTATTGAAATTGATGTAGTTTGATATGGATACCAGCACCGGCTTTTTATACCGCTTGTTAAGCCTGATGAGGCCTGTGTCGATCTTTGCCGTAATGGTATCGGCGTTTGGGGTTATGGTGAATCCTTCGCTAACCACCATATCCAGGCGCGACATATTATCCGCCAGTGAGTTATAAGCCTGCGGGTCCCACGCCATATAGAAACCTGCATTGATACGGTCTTTATTATTGGGTTGTTTAAGCTGGTGCAGGCGTTTCTCGCGGGCCAGCTTCCTGATCTCGTTTACCTGTAGGGTATGTTTTTTGTACCTAGCCGAGCGTTTTAAAGCCTCGATGGTTGATTTGTCCAACGCTTTGGGGGCCTCGTTCAGGTTGGGTAGTACAGGATATTGCTTTGACGTGATGGCAACAGCCGCAGCCACAACAGCGCCAACCATTACTATAATTAAAACACGGCTGAGCCATTTAAAACGGTTCCACCTGCTTTTAGTCTCAGCCTGAAAAACTTGTTTATCCGACATTAGATAAAATTACTTTAGGCAAAATGATTTTGGGACGAAGATATAATTGGTTTTGGTTATTTATGCGATTTTGGGGCATCAATGCCTGAAAAATCCACCCCGCATTTACAGTTGCTGCCACAGCCCTTTTTTGCAGAAAGATTTTTATAGAGCATGCGCCCAACATAGAAAACAGCTGCAGAAAAAAGAAGTAATATGATGACTACCTGGATATTCATGTCACAAAATTAATACATTTTTAATATTATATACGTAAGGACAGTGTAAATAGTATATGGTTTAACTGCGCATGAATGCAATTGTGCCGCCAACCCAGTCAAAATCCTTATTATACCGTACCCCAATCATTTTGCCTTTACTTAAACGGGCAAGGTTTATTGCCAGCGTTGGTGCCGAATCGCCATCGGGCCACAAATATAACAGTCTTATTTCAACCTTTACACCACCATCCGGCGCCTGCACAACGGGTTCATAGTTAACCTTTTCCTGCAGGATCCAGTTTTCCGGATCTTTTATCTGTTCGATATCGCCAGGCTTTACGTCAATTATCACCCCCTGCCCTGCAAATGAAAACAACGGTTTTAACACATAGTTTTCGAGGTTATGCGGAATTTGGCCTACCTGGTGCAGGAATTGCGTCTTGGGCACATAATCTCCCTGCAAATAAGGCATAGTGAATTTACTGATGCGATAGAACCAGTTCGGGTGCGTGATCCACTCCACATCCAGCGGCTGGCGGATATCAACATTATTTTTAAAGATCTCCGGATCGTTATCTATCTCATCAAATATCAGGCGGTTATAAATGCGCTTGATGTATTTCTTTTCGCCATCCTTTAAGTAATAAAGCCGGTTGCCCTCCTGTTTCAGATCGCCCAGGGCTAATACCGGGATGCCGATCAATTCCTCTGTACAGTAAAAATCAATGGCCGTTTTTTGCTGAGGCGCATTTACATCCATCAGCACTACCTCTTCCGGCTGATACGGGCCGAGGATGGTTTCCTTTAATAAACCTGTGTAGGATGCATTACCAAGGCCGTTAAAATAGGTTGTCCATTCATCGGGTATATTAAATATATGCTGATATGCTTCGCCAAGAAAAAGTTGGAAGCCGAACAATGACGGAAAACCCTGTAATTCGATCAGTTTAGGTACGATCTCGCCATACTTATCCTTACAAATGCCAAAATCCAGCGCAATAACATGCGGATGATCATTTTCATTGGGTATGCGCCACTTTTCGGGGATGGAACGTTCGGTAAGTTCTTTAAAATCAGGACGAAGGATGGTTTGGATAACGTCGCTACCAGCCTCGATCAGTTTATTTCGAAAATCTTTGGTTAAAAATACTGGCGTTTCCGCAACCCGGAATTCGATATTCGATTCTGAAATATTGTTCAGCCGTTCTAAAAATTGCTGATACTTTTCATCAGTAAAATTGTGGTTAAATGCGTTGCGGGCTGATGGATCCATGAGAAAATGATATGCTAAAATTGTGCCGGGTTGTCAGTCTGAGCTTATTCCACTTCCTGCAAACTTCCTATTGCTTCATCCAAAAAATTCGGGATCATGGAGTTTTGCGTGTGCTGCAGTTTGTCAGCATCATCCAGCAGCTCCAGCATTTGGTTGTATTTATCCAAACCATGCTCATCTACCACCTCTTTTTTCTTTTCCGGGCGGAGGAGCATTTTTTTTACGCCTCCCGGGTCAGCCTCGGGATGAAATTGCGTGCCGATAAAGCAATTACTGTAACGTATCGCCATCATAGCGCGGGGCAATGCAATATAAGGCCGTTCTTTTTCAATAGCAAGTAGCTGCATGCCCAAATCGGTAAACTGTTTTTCGTTAGGGTGGATCACTTGCCAGCTGCGCGAATCAACTGCATAGAACGGATCGGTTAATCCGTCAAAAACCGTTTCGTTTTGGCCTGCCGAGGTTTTGTGTATTGGTAAAACACCAAAAGAGGGCGAACGGCGCTCGTTGATGTATCCAAGCCCGTAATGCCTGCACATCAGTTGAAATGAATGGCAGATAAAAAACCCGTATTTCTTTTGCGGATGATCAGACTTGTTATGCTTATCCAGCGCATCTATCAATCCAAAATATTTCTTTTCCCATTCTGAACCTTCAGTATCCAGCGGACTGCCCGGTCCTCCGCTCGAGATATAAATATCACAATCGGTGTCCGGCATTTCGCAATTGCGGCGCACTTCGTATACATTAAATGTAAGGTCGAGATCGTTTTTTAGTCTATAGCGCTCCAGGATTTCATGGATACCGCGCATCCCTTCGTTTTCGATACCGTTGTATAGATCGAGTACTGCTACTTTTACTTTTCGTTTTTCGATTTTTGCCATTCGCGCTTACACCCCCTTTAAAGTTTGCGAAGTTATATAATCCACAACGTCGATAAAACTATTATTTTGCTGGTAAACTGCCAACTGCCTGTCGGCGCCGGTGCCGTGCTCCAGTATCTTGTGCACATATTGCAGGTCATCGCGGCAGCCAAGGTCATCCACCACATCGTCAACAAAATCCAGCAGCTCCAATATCAGCGAGCGGGTGTTCACTTCCATTTCCTTGCCAAAATCTATCATTTTGCCGTCGATGCCATAACGCGCCGCGCGCCATTTGTTCTCGTTAATGAGCGCCCGGTTATAGTTCATGAACGACATGTTTTGCTGGCGCAGCATATACAACTTCTTGCAAAGCGCCTGGAAAAGTGCTACAAAAGCCATCGTTTCATCTACCAGCATCGGGCAATCGCAAATGCGGAACTCGATGGTCTCGAAGAATGGATGTACACGGATATCCCACCAGATCTTCTTGGCGTTATCGATGCAGTTGGTTTTTACCAGCAGTTTGATGTAACGGTCATATTCTTCAATGCTGCTGAAATAATCCGGTATCCCGGTACGCGGAAATTTATCAAATACCTTAGTGCGGAATGATTTGAACCCTGTATTCCTTCCTTCCCAAAACGGCGAGTTGGTCGACAATGCATATACGTGCGGCAAAAAATACCGTACCTGGTTGGCGATATGCACCGCCAGATCGCGCGACTGGATACCTACATGCACATGCAGACCGAAAATGAGATTTGAACGCGCAGCCTCCTGCATTTCATCCACGATCTCGAAATAACGCGGGTGATCGGTGATCAGCTGGTGCTGCCAATGCGAGAACGGGTGCGTTCCTGCAGCGCCGATACGCAGGCCGAGATCACCGGCCAGTTGGGCAACGGTTTTGCGCAGCTTGTTTACTTCTTTGCGGGCCTCATCGGTGTTTTTACAAATGTGCGTACCAACTTCCACCACCGCCTGGTGCATTTCGGCCTTTACCTGGTCCTCATGTATCTTTTGGGCGCCTTCTACAATTTTTTGCTCATGCGATTTCAACTCACGTGTAACCGGATCGATCACCATGAATTCCTCTTCAACGCCAAGGGTAAATTCGTTCATAATTGAAAGTTATAAAATTTGGCAGCACTATTGGTGAAATCACAAATAAAATATTCCATCCCCATAACCGGCACGTACACTGCTATTTATAAAATGGCTGCGTTTAGTCATAAAATCACTAAAAATTACCACTTTTTAACGGTTTTAGTGTAGCAATAGGAAGGATAACTTCACCCCAAATAATTCGTTACCATAAAACGCATCTAACTGTATATCTGCATATTAAAATTTCAACAACTGTAGCAAAGTGTAGCAAAAGCGTAGCGTTTTTATGTATAAAAGCGTAGCTATACCGCTACACCTGCCTCCCTGCAGGCTAAGGGTGGCAAAACACTGCCAGCAATTTTATATTAAAATTGCTATGCTTATTTCTTCGCCGCCTTTTTCGCTCCAGCCTTCTTCACCGGCGCAGTTTTTATCGTCCCTTCATCCGTTACCGGGTGATCTATCGCACCAACTTCAGCATCCTTCTTAGCTGCTTTCTTAACCACCTTTTTCTCATTATCCAGTAATGGAACGCCCGCAGCACCGGTTTTTACAAACTCGCCCCAGGTTAAATTATCTATGCCGTCCTTTTGCTTTTTGGCGCGCTCAATGGCGTAATCAGCAGCGGTTTCAACCACCCAGTCGAAATTTTCCTGACCCACGCTGGTTACTTCCGCATCCGGTGCAGGGTTACAAAAATCGATAGCGTATGGAATGCCGTTACGAATGGCAAACTCTACCGTATTAAAATCGTACCCTAAATATTTATTAAGCTTGATCACATAATCTTTAACCGTTTCCAGCAGCTTTTTGGCAGCAGGCGCTTTACCGTGCTCATAGCGCAGGTGGTGCGGGTTGCGCGGCTCATACTGCATAATGCGCACATGCTTGCCGCCTATGCAATAGCAGCGGAAATAATCCTCAAAAATGATCTCTTCCTGCAGCATCATTACGTACTGTTTGGTCTGGTCGTATTTCGGCCAAAGGTCGTCCAGGCTGGTGATCTGGTAAACTTCTTTCCAGCCGCCGCCGTCGAATGGTTTCATATAGGCCGGGAAGCCAACATAGTTAAAAATGCCATCCCAGTCCAGCGGGTAAGCCAGGTTGCGGAATGATCTGTCTGTCGTATCGTCGGGCAGTTCTTTCGATGGCAGGATAACCGTTTTTGGCACCGGTACGCCTATCTTTTCGGCCAGCGCATTGTTGAAGAATTTTTCATCGGCGCTCCACCAAAAAGGGTTATTGATAACCGCAGTGCCGCAAATGGCTGCGTTTTTTAAGGTTGCGCGATAGAACGGTACATCCTGCGAAATACGATCGATGATCACTGCGTAATCCAGCGGTTCGGCTTGTATCACCTTGTCAATGCGCACAAATTCGGCGCTGATATTTTTTTCGGCCTTCTGGTTAACACGTTCAACAAACGCTTGCGGGAACGAATTTTCCTGTCCGAATAAGATGCCTATTTTTTTCATGGTAGTATATTTAGTTTGCAGTTTTAAGTTTGCAGTTTGCTTGTCTTTTTTAATTTATCAATCCAACAATCCTAATCACAAGTCACCGATCACTAATCACTTTTCCTAATCTCTAATCTCCAGTCTCTAATCTCCAGTCTCTAATCTCTCTACCTTATTGTCGATAAATAATGCGGGAACATCTGCTTCCATATCGGCCAGTCGTGATCCGCCCATTTACGTACGTCCAGCCAGTGGTTAATGTTCTTTTGTTTCAGCACATTGGATAGCTGGAAATTGTATTCCTTGCAAATATCCCAATCGGAAGTACCCAGTATGATGTTCATATGCCACAGGTCGCCCTGGTTACTGCCGGGCAGGTAATCCATCGGGTTATTGTAAAACACGTTATCATCATAATAACCATCCATAAACATCTTGATATCGAACGCGCCGCTCATGCTGAACATGTGCCCAATCTTATCCGGATGCTTGAACGCGAAGTTAGCCGCATGATAACCGCCAAAGCTGCATCCAGCCGTAGCTACTTTGTTTACGCCGGTTTCGTGCATGGCCCAGGGCGCAATTTCTTCCAGCAGCATTTTATCGTACCACGCATAGTTCTTTGCACGGTCTGCCGGGCTCACGCCTTTGTTGTACCAGGTAAGCCAGTCGAAACTCTCCGGGCAATAGATCTTTACCAGGCCCTGGTCAATAAACCAGCGTACGCTCTCGATCAGTCCTTCATCTTTATTTTGAAAGTATCGTCCCTGCGAGGTCGGGAACAGGATAACAGGATAACCCCGGTCGCCGAAGACCAGCATTTCTACGTCGAGCCCCAGGTTTGGGGAATACCAGCGGTGATAGCGTTCAGTCAAAATGTTTGTGTTTATGAGCGTTAAGGTAACAAATAAATTAATGAAATGTTGAAAATGAATTTATGACAGACGGCAAATCAATTTCCTACCGGGAGCTACTGTGTTGACACATCTTTTTAACCTTATAATGATAGATATGGCGTAAGTTAATCAAGTTCTGATTCCTAATATTGCCGTTGACTTTAGTCAACGGGTTAATTTCCAATCTTTTCGGGCTTTAGCCCAACTATTTCGGCTAAAGCCGTTACTTGATTACCTAGTTCCGTTGACTAAAGTCAATGGCAATATGGAAGATTTCACTACAGTTATAGATGTGTTCTCACAGTAACCTCGGGGAGGGGAAATCTATCAGGGTTCGTACCTATGGCATGGATCATATTATGGATATTTTTTTCTACCAACCTTTAACCCTTACGGGGCAATGCCATTAAGTTAAGGAAAACGTGCTTGCCCTCCTTGTGCGAAGCAAAGGGAGGGCCGACAAGCGGCTTAGCGATGTCGGTCCGAAGGACTCCTTCGGAGGGTGGGTAAACGGAGCGCGATAGGTTGGAAAGCGAAATTTCGGTCATTTTTTATTTAACGCCGTATAAAAGAAAAGGATAAGCTATTTTTGCCGCCTTTATTAATTTTGAACGAACGATGTATTTGGGCTGGACCGAGACTGAAATGACGATTACCGAAAATAAGATCACTATAAATTCTGCTCCGCTGCAGCGCGAAGTAGCCTGCACTATTTTATTGCCTGACGAGGCCGATATTGCCGAACCTTTAAACCTGCTGCTGCTTAACGACGGCCAGGAGCTCGAAAACCTGCAGCTCACAGAAACGCTGTTAAAATTATATAACAGCAACCGCATAAAACCGGTAGCCATAGTGGCCATACATGCCGGCGACGAACGTTTACAGGAATATGGCGTAGCCGGCAAGCCGGATTTTAAAAAGCGCGGTGCAAAAGCTGATCTCTATACAGATTTTGTAAAGAATGAATTATTGCCCGAGATAGATCAGCTGATCCCGCTGAAAAGCTTTGAAAGCATTGCCTTTGCAGGATTTTCTTTAGGGGGATTGTCCGCATTGGGTATCGCATGGAACAACCCTGGCATTTTTAACAAAGTTGGTGTGTTCTCCGGCTCGTTCTGGTGGCGCAGTAAAGACCTGGGCAAAGGCTATACCGATGCCGACCGTATTGCCCATGCCATGATCCGCGAAAGCAACAACAAACCCAATATGCAATTCTGGCTGCAAACCGGCACTAAAGATGAAACGGCAGACCGCAACAAAAACGGTATTATCGATTCTATCGACGATACCATCGATCTGATAAAAGAACTGGAGGCCAAAGGCTATCAGCGCCCGGGTGAGATTCAGTACCTTGAAGTTGTGAATGGCAGCCATAATGCCGCTACCTGGGGTAAGGCCATGTCGAAATTTTTATGCTGGGCATTTGGTAAGTAAAACGATTTTACATTAAATTAGCGTGTTTTAAACTTCAAACCTTAAAAACGGCCAATTAACCAAAATCGTGTTTTATGAAAACTTACCTGAACAAGCGGAAAGCCTCTTTCCTGTTTTTATGTATGGCAGCAGGTGCTGCTTTATTTTCCTGCAATAAAAACACAAACCCAAAATTGGTTACTACTGTAACCACTGAAGCGGTAACAACCGATAACATTACCAGCATCACGCCGTCAACTGCGGTTAGCGGCGGTAAATTAAATACTGTTGGGAGCGATTATATATCAAGCGGCGTTTGCTGGGATGTGCAGCCCAACCCTGTAGTTACAACCGGGCAAAAGGCAACCACTTTTGATAAATCCACCAATTTTTCGCTTCAGTTAACCGGGCTAAGCGGGGGGATAACTTACTATGTGAGGGCATATGTGATCACCATATCGGGCGTTACTTATGGCGACCAGGTAAAATTCACCACCGCAACCCCGCCGATAAAGATCGGCCAAAGCTATGCCGGCGGAATCATTTTTTATGTGGACAATACCGGCGAGCACGGTCTTGTAGCATCGCCTAACGACCTGACCGTTTCTACACCCTGGGAAAACGGGAATTATAAGAGCATTACTACACTATTTGTTACCGATACAGCCGTAGGCTCGGGCCAGCTGAATACAACTTATATCATCAGCAAATTAGGTACCCCAACCGGCTACGCGGCGTATCTGTGCAAAGACTATTCGATAAACGGCTTTAGCGACTGGTTTCTGCCATCGAGAAATGAATTGCTGCTGATAAAAAAGAATTTACAGGACAAGGGACTGATCTCATTTACCGCAGCAGGCTATTGGAGCTCGAGCACCGCTACAGTAAGCAGCCCATATGCATTTTCGCAGGATGTATTGGATGATGCTTACCAGCTGGTTTCGATAGACGGGACAGAAGGTGTACGGGCGGTGAGGGCGTTTTAGAGGATAATGCAGGTTTAAACAGGAAATCGATTTTAAAATTCGCTTTAAATGTAGCTGGTTTTAGTTCCCCTCTCGAGAGGGGGCGCGTTGGGAAATGTGCGGCTGTAGGGGTGTGTAATAACAAACCGGCAGGATGCAGGGCGCCTAAACACACCCCTGCCATCGCGCAAAGCTTACACCCCCTCTGCGCCACCGCTAAAGTTTAAATGCTAAATTGTAGCTAAGGAATGATTTTTGTAAATTAGCATTATTATGGAGATCGAAGCCTTAACCAAAATGATTGAAAGTCTTCCGGCTAAAGCAAGGAAAAGCGTAGAAGATTTGGTAATTGTGATGTCGTACAAAGAAGATGCGATTTCCAGCGGACGGGGGTTTGGAGCGCTTAGGGGTAAAATTTGGATGTCAGATGACTTTAATGAACCAATTAAAGTTTTTCATTCATACTCATATACCATCGATCTTAAAGTTGTCGAAAAACTAGAAAGCCTTCCGATTCAACAGCAACATGAGATAGAAGCTCACATTGACGAGTTATTATCAAAGTTAGATTAACTTGACTTTTTACTAACATCTGCAAACGACAATTCGTCAGATTATATAGATACACCAAGAGAAATTGCTTTTAATATTCTGCGGATATTCGGCTAAAGCCAATGCATTTTTTACAGTTATCCGCCCCATAAATGGGACGGGAATTATAAAATTTATTGCCGTTTGGCTTTAGCCAACGGTCCGGTTTATTAGCCTACTCGGGCTTTAGCCCAAATATTGAATAACCGCACTTTAAAATCTTAAAAGCGATTTCCCTGCAAATCCTCCAAATTCTTTCCGAATCTCATAAATTAAGCGTACCTTTGCGCCAAATTTGGAAGCGCATTTATGCAAAAAATCAGGAACATAGCGATCATCGCACACGTTGACCACGGTAAAACTACTTTGGTTGATAAAATATTACACAGCTGTGCGATATTCAGGGACAACGAACAGACGGGCGAACTGATATTGGACAACAACGACCTGGAACGCGAACGTGGTATCACCATCGTTTCGAAAAACGTTTCGGTACGTTATAAAGATGTAAAGATCAACATTATCGATACCCCGGGCCACGCCGACTTTGGCGGTGAGGTTGAACGCGTATTGAAAATGGCCGACGGTGTATTGCTGCTTTGCGACGCCTTTGAAGGCGCGATGCCGCAAACCCGCTTTGTTACCCAAAAAGCTTTGGCCCTTGGCCTTAAGCCAATTGTGGTAGTAAACAAGGTAGATAAAGAGAACTGCCGCCCTGAAGAAGTTTACGAACAGATCTTTGAATTATTCTTCAACCTTGAGGCTACTGAAGATCAGCTGGATTTCCCGGTGATCTACGGTTCGTCAAAACAAGGCTGGATGAGCACCGACTGGAAACAGCCAACTACTGATATCTTCCCGTTAATGGATGCTATACTGGCAAACATCCCTCCTGCGCCAATCTCCGAAGGCACATTGCAAATGCAGATCACCTCGCTTGATTATTCATCATTCGTTGGTCGTATCGCCATCGGTCGTGTTGCGCGTGGTACTATAAAAGAAAATATGCCGGTATCGCTGGTTAAGCGTGATGGCAAGATCCAAAAATCGAGGATCAAAGAACTTTATACTTTTGAAGGCCTTGGTAAGGTAAAAGCTACCGAAGTAAAATCAGGCGATATATGCGCAGTTGTAGGTATTGAAGGTTTTGATATCGGCGATACCATTGCCGATTTTGAAAACCCGGAACAACTGGAAGTAATCCACATTGATGAGCCGACAATGAATATGTTGTTCACCATCAATACTTCACCGTTCTTTGGTAAAGAGGGTAAATTTGTGACTTCACGCCACTTGCGCGACCGTTTATACAAAGAGATGGAGAAAAACCTTGCGCTGAAGGTTGTTGAAACCGAATCGCCTGACTCATACCTGGTGTATGGTCGTGGTATCCTCCACTTATCCGTACTGATTGAAACCATGCGCCGCGAGGGCTACGAATTACAGGTAGGCCAGCCGCAGGTTATCGTAAAAGAAATTGACGGCGTAAAATGCGAGCCGATTGAAACCCTGATCGTTGACGTACCGGGCGAAGTAGCCGGTAAAGTTATCGAGCTGGTAACCCAGCGCAAAGGCGACCTGCTGGTAATGGAACCAAAAGGCGACTTACAGCATTTAGAGTTCGAGATCCCGTCACGCGGTATCATCGGCTTACGTAACAACGTATTGACTGCAACAGCAGGCGAGGCGATCATGGCCCACCGCTTTAAATCATACGAACCATGGAGAGGGCCAATACCAGGCCGTGCAAACGGTGTATTGGTATCGATGGATAGTGGCAAAACAACAGCGTTCGCTATAGATAAGCTACAAGATCGCGGTCGTTTCCATATCGATCCGGGAGTTGATATTTATGAAGGCCAGGTACTGGGCGAGCACATCCGCGATAACGATTTGGTGATCAACCTGACCAAAGGCAAGCAGTTAACCAACATGCGTGCTTCAGGCAGCGATACCAACGTACGTATAGCACCGGCTATCAAGTTCTCGTTAGAGGAATCAATGGAATACATACAGGCTGATGAATACATCGAGGTTACCCCGCAAAGTATCCGTCTGCGTAAAATATACCTGAACGAAAACGAGCGCAAAATAAACGCAAAAAGGTTCCAGAATCAATAATATATGTATTAAATTCGTTACAAAAGACAAGCTAACTGCTTGTCTTTTTTTGTTTTAGATTCCATTAAAACGACATATATTTGTTATAGATTTATAAATCTTATCGCATAAAAATTTTCACCTGCTATTCTAATCTAGAAATTATACACGTTCCTAATTAAAACAATCATCATATTTCATTTTGAACACTAAAGATTAAATAACCTATCCCTCACATGAAAAAAATTCTTTACTTACTACTTGCAGTTACAGCCTTCGCATCTTGTGGTAAAATTAACGGGCCTAGTGCAAAGCGCGACCGGTTAACCAGCCTGCTGTTAAGCGGCGACACATTGCAAATGCTTATCGGCACAACAAGGCAGATACCGCTTACCGTAACACCGTCTGATTATCACATCGATTCACTTAAGTGGAATTCTACAGATACTACCATTATCAGTATCTCAAATACCGGCTTGCTCACTGCTAAAAAGAAGGGGCTATCAACCATTTCGGTAACAAACCTAACCGGCACCGTATCGGTAAGCGCAAAAGTATCGGTAACTGACAGCCTGAACTATGGACTGATTGCTTATTACCCGTTCAACAATACGCCTAACGATCTTTCGGGTCATAATTACAATGGTGTTGCACACAATGTAACCGGTATTGCCGACAGATTTGGCAACGCAAACGGCGCTTATTATTTTGCGGGGGATAGCAGCAGCTATGTTTCGGTTGTGGACCACCAGGCATTACGATTGAACAATGAAGATTTTTCAATCAATGTTTGGGTAAACCTTGCCGAGTACAGTCAATCCATCGGATCGCATATTGTTTCGAAAAGAACAGGCGATGTAAACAGCGGCTACACTTTTTCTGTTGACGGTTATGGGTATGGAAACCCACTTGGTGTACAGGGTTTTGGCGAAGGCGGCGGCGCAAATAATGCGGTAAGCACTTCGGGTATCGACCTGAACAAATGGCACATGCTTACCATTACCTTTAGCCCGAAAGACAATACTGTAACATTCTATAAAGATGGGGTAGTTAATGGTTCAACTAAATTTACTACCAGCCCCGCTAATACCGATGCCACTATGTATTTCGGCAAGGATACACCACTGCAGCCAACTTCCTATTTCTGGAAAGGCGCAATGAGCGATGCGCGATTCTATGGCCGTAAACTCAGGACAGGCGAAATCACCAAACTCTATTTGGCCGCAAGTCCGGTAGTTGATTAATAAAGCTGCTACTACTATTAATAAAAAGAGCCGTAATGCAATCAATATGCACTACGGCTCTTTTTATTTCTGTTGAGTGATATTAGTAATCAAAATCGCCATTCTTCAATGGGAGCCTTAAGGCTGCCAGCACTTTGTTGGCCACGTTACGCAGCCTGTACCGCACATTCTTCATAACAAGGCCAAATCCTTTGTATTCCGGTGCATAGTATGGAATAGTTTGCGTACCGGTTTTTGATGAGCTTGGCTGTACCATTGGCCGTTTTTCTATAACCAGTATGCTATCGTAATAATGCAGCGAGTGTACTGATCTGGTAAACGAGTTTACCTTAAATGAACGCTGCCTTGAATGCCAGGCGTGCAGGTAATCGATAAAATTCTTTGAATACTCTATAAATGAGCCGCGGCGTTTAAGGCCGCCGCCGTAATCCCTGAAATAGGAAGTGTGCAGGTCCTCGCAAAGGTAAACGCCATCAGGTTTTATATGATCGAACAGTTCTTCAAAAGATACGATCTGTTGCAGCATGGTGTGGCCGCCGTCATCTATCAGGATATCGATAGGCGGGATCTCTTCTTTTACCTTACGTAAAAAATCACGGTCGGATTGTGAGCCGATGAATATTTTAATGTTTTCTTCTTCTACTTCTTTACAAAGCGGGTTAATGTCCATCCCGTAAATTTTGGCTTTATCACCAAAATAATCCTTCCACATTTGCAGGCTGCCGCCGTTAAAAGTACCTATTTCCAGTATAACGATATCCTTGCCCCTGTATTTGCTGAAGTGCCTGTCGTACACCTCGAAATAGTGCGACCATTTGTAAATAACCCTTTTTTTATTCTGGTTAAAATAGGTTTCTAAATCGTTCATTTCTAATAATTATGCAAAGCGCCAAAAATAACTAAATAATCTGCCCGGCGCCTAAAATAAATTTTATTCGCCCCCAACAGGAGTCTGACGCATTAAATACATTAAATCGTGATTAAATTATAATTTTGGAAGCTGATGGCAGAAACGCAATATACCGTATGCATCCTCACAGTTACTTATGGCGACAGGTGGCATCTGCTTGAACAGGTACTGCGCCGTGCAAACGGCTTTCTGCAGGTTACTGATATTGTAGTGGTTGACAATGCCTCAGTTTATGATGTTGCTGCAAAAGCAAATGAGATCGGCAGCGGTAAGATCACCGTATTAATCAGCAAAGAAAACCTTGGTTCGGCAGGAGGCTATAAAAAAGCCATGGAATATGCAGTAAACTCAACCGGCGCTGATCTGTTTTTACTGCTTGACGATGATAACCTCCCGCAGGAAAATGTAATTGACGACCTGCTGAAACAATGGCAAGCCACGCCGGGGGTAAATGACAAAAAAGCGCTGTTCTGCTTCCGCGACGACAGGCGTCCGCATGTGATAATAGCAAAAGGCGAAGATCCATATCGTTTTTACTTAGTACCCGACAATTTCCTCGGCTTTCATTTGTTCAGGATCATAAGCAATAAACTGCGTAAGACAAAAGATAAGCAATTCACCGGAATGCCGTTAAAAGAACGGGCAATAATGCCTTATGTGCCCTATGGCGGACTGATGATTCACCGGGATATGATCGGCGCGATAGGCTTTCCGGATGAGCGTTTCTATCTATATGTAGATGATTCGGAGTTTACTTATCGCATCACACAACATGGCGGCCGGATATGGATGATCCCTGCCTGCCGGATCATTGATATAGATAAATCACAGGGCATTAATTATAAAAAGCAGTTATTTCATGACCAATTACTGGATGAATGGAGCTTTCGCACCTATTACCATGTGCGCAACCGCATCTATTTCTACTCGCGGGTAGCCATCCAAAATAAATTTATCTTCAGGCTCAATAAGCTTATATATTTGGCCTGGCTATGGATCATAAGCCTTTTAAGCAATAAAACAGTTGAATATAAAAAATTGGTTCAGGCTGTAAATGATGGCATTGACGGTAAATTGGGCAAAGCCGATCCAGCAAAATTTTAATATTCCAACCGTCTCTATAAATATCAACCGCAACTAATAAATGGGCATCGTAAAAAAACAGGCATATAAAAACACCATCATCCAGTATGTGGGGATGGTCATCGCCTATGTTAATACGGTGCTGCTCTTCCCTTTTTTCGCTACCTCAACCGAGTACGGCTTTTATAATCTTATCATAAGCATTTCGGTATTATATTCGCTTATCGCATCGCTGGGCATACCCGGCATATTGCTCAGGTATTTCCCATTCTATCGTACCGAAGATAAAAAGCATAACGGCTTTATCCATTGGACGGTAATGCTATCGCTGCTTGGCTTTGTAGCTGCCTCTATTGTTTATGTAGCGCTTAAGCCGGTTATTCTTTCTGCTTATGCAGGAACCTCGCCACTGTACCAGCGCTATTATTATTATTTGATACCAATGTCGTTTTTCGTCATCGTGTTCAACTACCTCGAGATGACCGGGCGCATCGTGTATATCACCATCTATTCAAATTTCCTGCAATCCGTTCTGCTCCGGCTCCTCACCACGGTGTTTTTGGTGATGATGGCTTTTAGGTGGATCAATTACCAGGATTTCATTTTTCTATACATCGGCAGCAACGGGCTCATCGCTTTGCTTATGCTCATCAGCATTGCAGCCAGCGGTCAGTTTTCATGGCAGACAAGCGATCTCAGTTTTAAAACCATTGAGAAAAGGGCGATAGTTAATTTTGGGATTTTTACTGTTATTTCCAGTTCCATTTACGTGCTGCTGCAAAAGGTTGATACGCTAATGCTCAGTGCTATGGCCGGCGATGATGTGCAGGGTGTGTACAGCTGGTATTTTAATATCGCTATAGTGATTGGCGTACCCGCGCAGGCGCTGAGCCGCACTACCTATCCGATAGTTTCCAACGCCTGGAAAACGAACGACATGAAAGCAATCGACGAAGTTTACAGTAAAACGTCCATCATCCAAATGGTTGTAGGCTGCCTGCTTTTTATCGGGGTCATCGTAAACCGGCAAAATCTTTATGCCATCGCACACAACAAAGAGTTCGTCGACCCAAAGTATTTTAGCTTGTTTATAGTAGTGGGCTTGGGATTTTTGGTTGATATTACCGGCGGGTTAAATGCCTATATCATTACGGCATCGCATAAGTATAAGCTTTTTACGCTGTTTGTAGTTATTTCCGTTGGCTTTTGTGTGTTGGTAAATTACCTGCTTATACCAAAATACCAGGGCCTCGGCTCGGCTATTGCCTACTTGCTTACACTCACGCTTTTAAATTTCATTACCTGGTTTTATATCAAATACCGTTTCAAACTACAGCCATTCAGGTTAAAACACATTTTGGTAATTATTATTACAGCCGTAAGTTTTGCTGCCGGATATTATTTTTGGAAGATGCCAAATGTGCCTGCAGATATTATTGTACGCAGCAGTATAACAACGATTATTTACGGCTCGCTGATCTATTTATTCCATATTTCGCCGGACATAAATGAGAAAGTGGACCAAATGCTCGTTAAATTTAAAATAAAGAAATAGTAAACCGCCACAATGCAAACCCTTGCCCCTATAGCCTTATTTGTTTACAACCGGCCCGATCATACCCGTCGCACGCTAAGCTATTTGCAAAAAAACGAGCTGGCGGCTGAATCACGATTGTTTGTCTTTTCTGATGGGCCAAAAACGGATGCTGATAAACCCAGGGTCGACGAAGTACGCCAATTGCTTGAAGAGGTTGAAGGTTTCAAATCGGTAAAGGTGATAGAGGGCGATGAGAACAAGGGGTTGGCCAATTCCATTATCGCGGGGGTTACGCAATTGATTGCCGAATACGGTAAAGTGATCGTTTTTGAGGATGACCTGCTTTCATCGCCTTATACACTCGAATATTTTAACGAAGCGCTTACTAAATACGCCAACGAGAGCGACGTAATGCATATTGGCGCCTACATGTTCGATGTGGCAGACAAAGGCCTGCCTGAGACCTTCTTTTACCGCATCGCCACCAGTTGGGGCTGGGCCACCTGGTCACGGGCCTGGAAAAGCTTTGAGCCTGACATCGATAAGCTGATGGCGCAGTTCGATAAAGACAAGATCAACCGCTTTTCTATCGACGGCACCATGAACTTCTGGAAGCAAATGCAGGAATTTAAGGCCGGGAAAAACAATTCATGGGCCATCCGCTGGTATGCTTCTATATTTTTGAAAGGCGGATTGGTGCTTAATCCTTCACATTCGCTCATCCATAACATAGGGCATGATGGTTCGGGGGTGCATTCCAATATTGAGAATACCTACCAGGTAAACATTGCCCGTAAACCTGTAAAGCAATTCCCGGCCGAGATAAAGGAAAACCCACGCGCGCATGTGGCAATACGCAACTTCCTGGCCAACAGGAAAGGAAGTTTGTTAAAACGCGGACTGGTTTTTATCAGGCAATTGCGGGTGAAGTATCTGGTGAAGCGGTAGGTAATACACGCGACCCGGTGGACTCACCCGAATGCGCTTCGCTGTTCTGCCCTCTCTCGCTACGCGGAAAGAGGGCAAAGCAATAACATTTCACAAAATTATGTGGTACGAAAATTTCTGCAGCTACCCTCTTTCGCGAAGCAAGAGAGAGGGTCGACGGGCGAAGCCTCGTCGGGGTGAGTCCACCGGGTCGCGTGCATAAATTACATGCGAGGCTACAACTGCGCTTTCAATATAATATAAGGCGACAGCGCTTTCGATTCTACCGGAACGATCTTCGTGGCGATCTTTCCTGCCCACCAAACTGCTTTGGTTACAGTTTTTGCCATGGCTGATTTTTCTCCGCTGTTTTCCAGCCATACGGTAAAGCGGCCATGGTAATAGCTTTCCACATTTTTTAATCCCAACTGTTTGCAGGTTTCGGCAAGCATGGTGGGGTTCATACTGTCGATGTTATGCTTGTTGTAATTATCAAGATCGAATTTACGCTGGATCCAGCCATTCACCCCGGTAAAATTGGGCAGGGTAATAAACAATATACCGCCCGGTTTCAGAAATTGCAGGTGGGTTTCGATAATGGCTTTGGTATCGCTGAAATGCTCTATCAACCCGAAAGAGAGCACCATATCGTACTTTTCCTTTGGGGTGTACTTGAACAGGTCGGCTTCAATGATATTGATGTCGCCTTCCTTTAAGCCGTTCTTTTCCAGCAACTGTTTGATCAATCCCTGGTGGATGTAATAATCAAACAGCGTGGTATCGATGCGTTTGTATTTTTTTAGGTAGATGGAATAATAACCCGGAAAACCGCCCAGTTCGATGGCATTTTTCAAACCATTCTCAGCGATCAGTTTGCCAAGGATATCGCCGAAAACGTAATCGGGCCTGATATGAAAGATGAGGTCCTTTTTCGATTCCCAAAAGGATTTCCAAAAGTCCCGGTCGGTAAGGTTATTCTCCATCAACAATTGTTATTTGCTGTTTTCTCTCCAAGATCCGGGCGGGGTTACCCACGGCAACACTATCCGGCGGCACGTCTCTAAACACTACTGCCCCTGCGCCTATCGCCGCGTTATCGCCTATTATTATATCGCCAATAATACAAGCATTTGCACCGATATCTACATTATTACCAATTCGCGGGCATTTGCTGAAGGTACCATCAGGCAATTTACGGTGCCCGATAGTAACCGAATTGCGCAAAATGCAATTATCACCGATCACCACAGCCTGGTTAACTACTAACGCATGCCCGTGAAATAACGATAAGCCTTTGCCAACCGTCAGTTTACGCGGCAGCTCTATCCCCCACAGCCAATCCACTACGTAACGGTAAAATACCAGGTATGGATAAAAGATCACTTTGGTCACTGCCGACCGGTTGACCTGCTGCGCCAGCCGGAACATGAACAGCACCAATTGCCCCTTAAAATTCTGGCGGTTAGCCGCATGGTCCTGGAACAAATAAGCAAAGAAGTTCATTTTACGGGGCATTATTGTTAGTTAGCTTTATAAGCCTTCAAAAGTATCATTTTTCGGGTTAACAGAAAATTTTCAGTGTATACGTTGGCAATATTATATTATACTTGCGTGAATGAAAGTTACCCTGATCAACACATCCGATGCCGGTGGCGGGGCTCCCGCGGCCTGTATGCGCTTGTTAAAGGCTTTGGAAGAACAGGGTATTGATGCCAGCCTGCTGGTACAGCAAAAGAAGACCACAGATCCGCATGTGGAAAGCGTAGAAAAGAACGCACTCGACCGCAAACGATCAAAGTTCGATTTTTTATACGAGCGGTTGCCTTTTATCGCTTTTCAGGAAAGAGACAAGTCGGTACGATTCGCCTTTTCCACGGCCAATGCAGGTGTAAGCATAAAAAACGAAAAACTGGTACAAGAGGCGGATATCCTTCACCTGCACTGGACGAATTCGGGGTTTTTATCCATCCGTGATCTGAAAGAATTACTTTCGTTAGGTAAGCCCATCGTATGGACACTGCATGACATGTGGACATTTACCGGCGGCTGCCATTATTCAGGCGAATGTGATCATTTTAAGCGTGAGTGCGGCGATTGTTTTTTCCTGAGAAACCCCGGCCCGAACGATATCTCTCACACCGGCTGGCTGCGAAAAGCGGATATGTATTCGGCAACTAAAAATGTAAATTTTGTTGCCTGCAGCAAGTGGCTGGCTGGTGTTGCTGAGGAAAGTTCACTCCTGAAAGGTTATCCAATAAACGCTATTCCGAATCCGATTGACACCGCCATCTTCTCACCAAAAAACAAAGCGGAGATCCGGGCAAAACGCAATATCAGTCCTGACAAAAAGATCATCCTTTTTGGCGCTGCCAATATCAACGACAGGCGCAAGGGAATAAGTTACCTGGTAAACGCGCTGGATATCCTAAAAAAGGATTACCCGGTTGAAGGACAAATGGAGATGGTAATTTTCGGCAAGAACAAAGGTTTTGATACGAATGCCCTACCCTTCCCGGTACATGAATTAAACATTATCACCTCGCAGGAAGAGATAGCGGAAGTATACAGCCTGGCAGATGTGTTTATAACGCCGTCTGTTGAAGACAACCTGCCCAACACGGTAATGGAGTCACTATCATGCGGTACGCCTGTTGTGGCCTTTAATACAGGCGGCATACCGGAGATGGTCGATCATATGCAGAATGGCTATCTCGCCAATTTTAAAGATGCCGGGGATATGGCAAATGGGCTATACGAAATGCTCTATGTGCCAAATCCTAACGAGCTATCGCGAAATGCCCGCAACAAAGTGCTGCACGATTTTAACAACAAAACAGTAGCCGGGCAATACATTAAACTATACCAATCCTTGCTTAAAAAATGATAGCCGGTCAGCCCATATTATCTGTAATTACCATCGTTTATAATAATGTAAAGGACGTTGAGCGCACCATACTTTCGGTTACCAGGCAGACCTATCAAAACATCGAATATATCATAGTCGACGGTCTTTCAAACGACGGCACGCTGGATGTGGTACATAAATACGAAGAGCACATTGCACGCATCATCAGCGAAAAGGACGAAGGCATTTACGATGCCATGAACAAAGGCCTCGCTGCCGCCAATGGCGACTATGTGATTTTCATGAATTCAGGCGATGAGTTTTTTAATGCTGAAACCGTTGCCGCCGTATTCGCTTCGGCAGAGGGTGCCGATATCTACTATGGCGAAACGGAAATGATCGACGCCAATGGCCAAAGCCTCGGCCAGCGCCGCCACAAAGCGCCAAAGAAATTCACCTGGCGCAGTTTTAAATACGGCATGAGCGTAAGTCACCAGGCTATCTATGTCAAACGCGCATTGGCTGAGCCCTACGACCGGCAATACCAGCTCAGCGCCGATATCGACTGGATATTACGCATCGCCAAAAAGGCCAAAACTATTGTAAATGTAAACCGCTACGTAGCCAAATACCTGGTTGGCGGCATGTCGAAAAAAAAGCACAAGCAAAGTTTAGTGGAGCGGTTCAATATCATGAAAAAACATTACGGGCTATTACCTACTGTGTTTAATCACGGTGTCATTGCTTTTAATTTGGGATGGTATTGGTTGAAGAACAAGCGCACTAATGATTAAGTCCTTGATTATCATTTAAAAAACTGTCATTTCGAACCTGCACGCGCATTTGGCTTGAGCGGTTAGGGCACGGTGAGAAATCTTATGCGCCATACATGGTGGCAAGGCTGGCGCAAAAGATTTCTCCTCGCTCCATTCACAATCCCTGCGCTGCTCGTCGAAATGACACGTTTTTTATAACAGAAAAAGCCATCTTCGCGACATCCATTAATTATAAGTTGTCTCAAAGATGGCTTCATTTATCTCCTATGCGGAGATGGAATATTTATTTCTTCCCCTTTTTAACCGGGGCTTTATGCTCAACCTTTTTAGGTTCGGGTTTTATCGGGTCTGTTTCCGGTTTTTTAGTCTCAACAACTTTTGGGAGCGATTTCCTGCGCTTGTTTTCTGCAAAAGCTGCACCGCCTAATGCCAGTATCAGCAATATAGAACCTGCAAGCGAGATCTTTTCGCCGGTGTAATATGATGCAGGATGGAAAACGAATTTAATGTCATGCTCACCTACAGGAATCACAGCTGCACGCAAAAGATAATTAGCGCGGAAATACGGGGTTTCTTTCTTGTCAATATACATTGTCCAACCCTCTTTATAGTAAATCTCAGAGAACACAGCTACAGCTGTCACCGGAGAACCTGAGTGGTAATCTAATGTATCAGGTGAGTAATGCGTTAATGTAATTGTAGAAGTTGAGGCAGCACCTGAAGCATCGCCGCCTATAATACTTTTGTATTGCTTATCAACTATCGCTTCATTTTTCGGATCAAACGAGGAGATGGCCTGCATTTCCTGGTCGGCATTCTCAGCATATTTTACGCTTTTTACAAACCATGCATGGCCGCATGCCGTTTCATTGGCCTTCATATTTGCTTCGCCCGTTTTCGGGTCGGCCGTAATAACATATTTGGTGTTCAGCATATCCAGCACGTCCTGGTTGGTGCTTTTACTAAACTGCATATCGATCAGTTCGTCATAACGTTTCAGTTTTGCTGCATGATAACCACCAATACTTTTGTAAAAATACGAGGTCTTGGCATTCTGGAAAGGGTTGCCCATACTCAGGTCAAGCACCCTGAAATCCGGATCAGTATCTTTGGTGATCAACTGGTCTATCTGCCGCATTTGCGGTGCGCCAACATCTTCCTTGTCAACAAACATTTCATTACCCAGGTAACGGCGGTCAACGCCCCACATGTCAACAAGGGTAACCAGCAGCAGCGCTATAGCCGCTATGGTAACATTTATTTTTTGTTTGATAAAGACCCACAGAATACCGAAAGCGATCAGCACAAATATCAACGACCGTAATGCATCAGCCTGCTCAATATCCTGGCGGTCCTGTACAAGGCCGCTGGCGATGGAGTTGGCAAGTGTCCCTGCGTTTTGAGGCGCCACACTCTTAAGGTTCTGCGTAAGCGCATCTATCATCTGCTGATGCTCGTCGGTTTTAAAGCTGAGGAAAACGCCCGGTACGATCCATAAAATAAGGAGCAAGCCGCCGGTAATGCCACCTGAAATCAGAAGGCTTTTGAATAGTTTCTTCCTGTCCGTTCCCACTACCACTTCCTGCAAAGCCATAAATGCCAATACCGGGAAACATAGCATGGCAACTGCCAGTATGGATTCCACGGTCCTGAATTTATTGTACATCGGGAAGTAGTTGAAGAATATGTCCGACAGGAAAGGCCAGTTACGCCCGAAAGACAATAACATGGTAAACACCACAGTGATCAATAACCACCATTTCAGCCTGTTTTTAACTACAATCAAGCCGAATATAAAAAGGAAGCATACAATAGCGCCAAAGTAAAAAGGCCCGCTTGTAAACTGTTTATTGCCCCAATAGGTTGCCAATCCGCCCTGTGTAAGCTGCTGGGCAAAGGCGGCCGCCTGGTCTGGCGCTATGCCATCGCCCGAAAGATTTTTTGTGATGTGCGAGTTGGAAATATCTTTAACAGCGGTGTAATCGGATGAGCCGCCATAAGCATTTGGCACCAGGAAGGTAAAACACTCACCCACACCCTGGCTCCATGCATAGGCATAATCTTTTGGCAAGCCGGTGCTTGGCTCCGAAGTATGCTGGGTAAGGTTTGATTGCCCGCGGTTGGTTTCCTTTGCGTACTCAGAGGTTGTCCAAAGCAGCGAGGCATTTACCATCACGGCAAGTCCGCCTGCAACCACGAGGTACAAAACAGCTATGCCAAAAGGCTTGATATTCTTGTCTTTTATGGCGTGGTAAAGTTCGATAAGCACCAGGATGATGATGGACAGGAACAGGTAATAGGTCATCTGCACGTGGTCGGCGCGGATCTCCATCGCCAGGAAAAATGCCGTGAGCGAACCACCCAACAGGTACTTGCCTCGAAATACCAATATGATCCCGGCCAGCATCGGCGCAAAAAAAGCGATGGCGTAAGCCTGGTTGGCATGCCCGGCAACCAGCAAAATAAAGTTGTATGACGAGAATGTAAACGCCAGCGCACCCGCCGCCGCAAGCCATGGGTTGAGCTTTAACACACAGAATAACAGGTAAGCGCCCAGCAGGTAGATCAAAATCGTATCGATAGGCGCAGGGAAAACTGCCCTTAAGCCGCTTTGCACGTAAGTGGTAACGTTGTCCGATAACGACATCCAGATCTGGTATGCCGGCATACCGCCAAACATGCTGTTCGTCCACAGCGGATAATGCCCGGTTTTGGCGTGGGTATCCATTATTTCTTTTTGCGCAGCCTGTGCCCGCTGTACGTCCCCCTCGGGTAGTACTTTGCCCTGTGTAACAGGCAGGAAATAGGCATATGCAATGATGATAAGTATTACGGCCATAAGCACGTGAATACCATTACGCTTGAACCAGTTATTCATTTAAAGATTTTTAATATGGCTGAGAAAAAATTATTCCAGCCCAAAAATAGAAATTTGGATGTGAAAAGGAACGGTATTAAACATTTATGCTGTTTTAGTAGCACCCTTTTTACGCGTTTCGGCATATACGGTACCCGCAAGCAGTAATACCAGCAACACTGATCCGGCTGTAGCAATTGTTTCGCCTGTGTAATAGGATGCCGGGTGAAATATAAACTCAACCTTATGGCTACCCGCAGGTATTGCAGCGGCTCTCAATAAATAATCGGCCCTGAAATAGGAATGCTCGCTACCGTCTACCAGCATTTTCCAGCCTTTATCGTAATAGATCTCTGAAAATATAGCTACCTGGGGCGTTGCCGACTGGGCTTGATAGGTTAAATGATCGGGATTATAATCCATCAGTTTAATATTGCCGGTGGTATCGGCAGTACCGGATGTTACGGCCTGGCTTTTATATTGCTGGTCTACAATCGCCTCGTCTTTTGGAGAAAAAGATGACAGCGCCTGCATCTCTGCATCTGCATCCGGAACAAATTTTATAGTTTTTATAAACCAGGCGTGGCCGCAAGCCATTGGGTTTTGCTGAACAGTTACGGCATTGGTTTTAGGATCGCCCAGGATGATGTATTTGGCATTCAGCATATTCAAAACAGACTGGTTAGGTTGCCCCTGCGCCGTTATCAGCTGGTTATCCATCAACTCATCATATCTTTTTAAGCGTGCTGCAGAGTACCCGCTGATAGATTTATGAAAGAAAGGATTATACGTATCCATTTTTATTCTTGAATACTGGCTGTAATCAAAAACCCTGAAATCCGGGTCGGTGTCGCGGGCTATCGCCGTGTCCACATCCCTTGGCTTTATCTGGTCAATAACTTCCTGCTTATCCTGGAAGTTGGCTTCTTTCAAATAACGGCGGTCTATCTGTAGCATATCCACCAGTATCAGTGCAAATAGTGCAAGGGAGAATGCCGTTACTTTTATCTTTTGCTTTATAAAAAGCCATACAATGCCAAACGCAACGGCAACGAATATAAGCGAGCGAAAAGCGTCGGTGCGTTCAAGGCTAGTCCGGTCTTCAACAATAGCATTGCCAACGCTTTGTGCAAGCGCCGTGTCGCCTTTAACCGCCTGGCCCAAATAACCTATACCGGTTTGGAAATCGCTGGGTTTAAAGCTTAGTAGCAGCCCAGGTATTGCAAGCAGCAGTACGATCAACCCGCCGGTAATATAAAAAGCCAGCAGTAATTTCTTCAGTATATAGCTCTTATCTTTTGCATCAATGATCTCCTGTATAGCCAGGAATGCCAGTATCGGGAAACAAATGCTGGTAACGGCTATAATGGATTCGACCGTACGGAATTTATTGTAGAGCGGGAAATAATTGAAAAACAGATCGGACACGTAAGGCCAGTTGCTGCCGAACGATAACAGCATGGTTAATACTACGGTACCGAGCAACCACCATTTAATGCGGCTTTTTACGATGATCAAACCAAAAACAAATAAGAAGCAGATCACCGCACCAAAATAATACGGCCCCGCAGTTGATGGCCTTTTTTCGCCCCAATACATACCCAGCCCCGGGAATTGGGTGATTATTTGCTGACCCATAGTTACAGCCTGCTCTTCGGGCATGCCTTTGCTGATGAGCGCTTTTGCTGTGGAAGAATTCTGGTCGATATTTTCAAAGTCGCCTGACGCGCCGCCATACGCATTCGGTACCAGGAAAGTAAAACATTCGGCTACACCCTGGCTGTATTGATAGGCATAATCTTTCGAAAGCCCGTTATTCACCTCGCCTTTTGCCGACTTGAGGTTCGACGGCCCCCTATAGCTATATTTGCTATATTCCATCGTGCTCCATATCAGCGAAGCGTTTACCATTATGCCCAATAATATAGCCGCTGCAATACAGGCAATGGCTTTAGAAAATGCAGGAACAGTTTTGTTTTTAATGGCATGATAAAGCTCAATGCCGAACAGGATCGCAAGCGCCATCAGCAGATAATACGTCATCTGGATATGGTTGGCCTTAAACTCCATAGCCATAAACAGCGCTGTAAGCGTGCCGCCCAGCAGGTATTTGCCGCGTAATGTTATGATAACGCTGGCTATAATAGGCGCAAAAAATGCGATGGCCCATATCTGGTTGGAGTGCCCTGCAACCAGCAGAATGATATTATATGATGAGAATGTAAAGGCTACCGCCCCCGCAGCTGCCAGCCACGGATTAAGCTTTAAAACGATGAAAAGGAAGTAAGTGCCGAAAAGTAACAGCAGCACAATTTGGACCGGGTTAGGGAAAACGGAGTTGAGCGAGTTAACTATCCAGGTAGCAATGCTCCCCGGGTATGGCGCCCAGATCTGGTATGCGGGCATACCGCCGAGTATCTGGTTGGTCCATAATATGGTAATCCCTTTAGCATGGTAATCATTTATTTCCTTTTGGGTGGATTGCGCACCCATCACGTCGCTTTGCCCTAAAGTTTTACCCTGGAAAGCAGGTGCGAAATAAAAAAAGCATATGATAAACAAAATGCCGATGATGGCAAGATGGATGCCATTGCGTTTGAACCAATTAGTCATTTACAGGGATGATAATTGCCCAAAAATAGAAATTTGGATGTGAAAAGGAATTATATGTGAAAAAAGGCTAATGCTTATGATTAGCAAACCTGAAAACAAAAAAGAGGGCCACCATCACTACAACGCTGATAACATAGGCAATAATGCGGATCTTAGAATATTCTTCCCTGTCTTTACGGATATTGAAGTAGTTATAACGCGCCAGCAAGGCCATAGCGATCCAGAAAAACCAGCCGGCGCTGGCGTCTGTGATCGCGAGGATTACTGCAAACACCACGTAGTTGACAATGATCAACATGGTCGACTGCGGCGTACCGTAATGCTTCCGTTTAAAGACAGGTACTTCCATCTACTTTATCTCTTCGTAATCGATAAAATCACCCTCCGAGTCGGGGATCTTTCCTTTCGGCTGCTCTGGGATATGGTCTATTTTTACGCTGCCCTGTTTAGGCGCGCTGTTGGTATAGTTCTGCTGATAGTTTTGTTGGTGCTGCTGTGCCTTGTTGACCACCTTCTGAAACAGCATGGGCAAAACCACACGCAGTACCATTCTGATCACCCACAGGATCAATATAACAGCTACCAGGAAATCCAAAAATTCCATTTGAATAAATTTAGCTTACAAATATAAGGTTATAACGCGAAAAATGTTTCGGTATGATAAACCTTGTTTTTATGACAATTAATTGATGGGATTTGTTACAGATTTAGAAAAGTTTGCAGTTGTAAGTTTGCAGTTTGCTGAATAGGCTGGAACTTACGAAGTTTTGTGAATTATGCAGACGGTCCGCGTTCAGGAACTTCGTAAGTTTAAAGCTATATCGAATATCAAACTTACGAAGTTTCTAAAACTTCGTAAGTTAATGCGTGGCGATTTTCACGCAAACTGCCAACTACCAACTGCAAACTAATTAAACTTCTCTTCCATCATCTTCTCCAGCGCGAACATCTCATCGCGCAGTTTGGCGGCCAGCAAAAAGTCCATATCCTTGGCGGCGGCCATCATATCCTTGCGGGTATTGTCGATGGATTTCTTCATGTCGGCTTTTGACATGTATTGTACTATCGGGTCGGCAGCTAAGGAAACCGAATCCTGCTCCACGTAGGCCTTTTGCACCCCTCCCTGGAAATCGACCACCGATGTCTGTTCGATAATTTCCTCGCGCGTTTTGCCAACGGTCGTTGGTGTTATGCCATGCTCCGTATTATAAGCGATCTGCTTTTCGCGGCGGCGGTTGGTTTCACTTATCGTGATCGCCATCGAATCGGTTATCCTGTCCGCATACATAATTACCCGGCCACGGTCGTTACGGGCGGCGCGACCTATCGTTTGGATCAGCGAGCGCTCCGAACGCAGGAAACCTTCTTTATCCGCATCAAGGATGGCTACCAGCGATACTTCAGGCAAGTCCAACCCCTCACGCAGCAGGTTGATACCGATGAGCACATCAAATTCGCCCAAACGCAATCCGCGTAAGATCTCTACGCGCTGCAAAGTTTTTACTTCGGAGTGGATATAACGGCATTTGATGCCGAGCCTGTCCATATATTTCGCCAGCTCTTCCGACATGCGCTTGGTTAACGTAGTTACCAGTACGCGGTCGCCTTGTTTTACGGTTTGATCCACCTCTTCCAGCAGGTCATCCACCTGGTTGATCACTGGTCGAACATCAATAACAGGGTCGAGCAGACCTGTAGGCCTGATCACCTGCTCCACCACCACACCTTCGCATTTTTCCAGTTCAAAATCTCCCGGCGTAGCGCTTACATAAATAGTTTGCGGCGCCAGTCGCTCAAACTCCTGGAAATTGAGCGGACGGTTATCCAAAGCGGCAGGCAGGCGGAAGCCATAATCCACCAGCGATATTTTACGCGAACGGTCGCCGCCATACATGGCCCTGATCTGCGGAACGGTAACGTGACTTTCGTCAATCACCATCAGGTAATCATCCGGGAAATAATCCAGCAGGCAGAATGGCCTTGCACCTGGCTGTCGGCCATCAAAAAAGCGGGAGTAATTCTCGATACCCGAGCAATAACCTAATTCGCGGATCATCTCCAGGTCGTAATTCACCCTTTCCTCCAAACGCTTGGCTTCCAGGAAACGCTGATCGTCGATGAACTGCTTTTTGCGGGTTTCCAGCTCTGCCTGTATGGCCCAGATAGATTGCTGAAAACGCTCACGCGGCGCTACGTAAAGGTTGGCTGGATAAACCACCATGTGGGTCATTTTTTCCATCGTTTTGCCTGTAGTAACATCAAAAGTGCTGAGCTCTTCAATATCGTCGCCAAAGAAAGATACACGATACGCATGATCCATATAGGCGGGGAAGATATCCACGATATCGCCCTTCACCCTGAATGTTCCGCGTTTAAAATCTGCGGTTGTGCGGGCATATAAGATCTCCACCAGCCTGTGCAAAAACGCATTGCGACTGATGCGCGTACCCACCGCAAATTTGAACACCGAATTGGCAAAATCCTCCGGGTTACCCATACCATAAATGCAGGAAATGGACGAAACCACGATCACATCCCTCCTGCCCGACATCAGTGCCGAGGTAGTGCGCAAACGCAGCTTTTCGATCTCATCGTTGATCTGCAGATCCTTTTCGATATAGGTGTTGGACGAAGGGATGAACGCCTCCGGCTGGTAATAATCGTAGTAAGAGACAAAATAGTTCACCGCGTTCTCCGGGAAGAACTGCTTAAACTCGCCGTAAAGCTGCGCGGCCAGCGTTTTATTATGGCTTAATATCAGCGTGGGCTTTTGCGTTTGCTGTATAACATTGGCCACCGTAAACGTTTTACCCGAACCGGTAACCCCCAGCAAAGTTTGGTAATTATCGCCGCTGTTCACGCCATCAACCAACTGGCGAATGGCGTTGGGCTGGTCGCCGGTAGGTTTGTATATTGAAGTTAATTTAAAATCCATTTGAACTTATAAAGATACGGATTAGTGATCAGTTAACCAGTGATTGGTGATCAGTTTTACAATAGTATAACGTATTTACATGCTTAAAGTTGATTGCTGTTATGCAAAGTAAATGATGGTTTGTGACAACGGTATGTCAGGAGGGATTTTTTGATTTCGAATTTCGATGTTCGATTTCGGATTTGTTGTACTTTAGATTATATGATGAAACGAAATCAGGTTGACTTAAGATTTTCTATTTGGAATTTTGAGGATTTATCACATTCAGAAATCTCTGATACGTTGGGGTTATTGCCGCAAAAAGTTTATATAAAAGGAGAATTTCGCAATCCAAAAAACACAAATCCTGATTCGCCAAGGGTCAAAAAGAACGGGTGGATTTTAAATAGTGGACTTGATGAGTATGCACCATTTGAACATCAAATGAATAATTTATTGGACATACTTGAGCCCAGGATTGATACTTTAAAGGAGATATCTGTAAAGTACTTATGCGAGTTTTCATGTGCCTTACACGTTTACAGGGATAACGGAGAAAGCACACCATCAGTTCACCTTGACGAACGTTATAATAATTTTATTAAAGAAGTAAACGTTGAATTTGATTTAGATTTGTACGTTGTCTAACATCAAATAAATTCGAAATTGAACATCCGAAATCCGAAATACAAACACATCTTCTTCGATCTCGACCACACCATTTGGGATTTTGACAAAAACGCCGAAGAAACACTGCATGAGCTATTCATCATTCACAAACTGAAAGACATCGGCCTGGATTCGGCAGAGCTGTTCATCGAAACCTATACCCGCAATAATCATAAGCTTTGGGCGCAGTACCATGTTGGCGCTATCACTAAAGATTACCTGCGCGAGGCGCGTTTCAGAACCACTTTCCTGGAGCTGGGTGTTGAGCCCAATGTAATACCAATAGGTTTTGAAGATGAATATGTAAAGCTTTGCCCCACCAAAACCAACCTGTTCCCCGATGCGCACGAGGTGCTTACCTACCTGAAATCGAAATATGTATTGCATTTGATTTCCAATGGTTTTAAAGAATCTACCGAGATAAAAATAGCCGGCAGCAGGATTGGTGATTATTTCGACCAGGTAATCATCTCCGAAAACGTAGGCGTCAACAAACCCGACCCTGCGATATTTCAGCATGCTTTGGATGTAGCAGGCGCCAGAAAAGAAGAAAGCCTGATGATAGGAGACAGCATTGAAGCCGATATACGCGGCGCATTGGGCTTTGGTATGGATGCGATATTTTTCAATGCCCTCGGCGTAGAAAAACCGGATGATGTGCCGGTAGAGATTTATGGGTTGAAGGAATTAATGGGGATGTTGTAAGAAATTAGTTTACAATTCCAATTTCGCGATATCAGCCATTGGTAAAAACATTTTTCCGCTGGTTGGAAGAAGGACAAATCCGAACCGTTCATAAAACGCTATAGCATCATCATCTAAAGGATCTACTACAACACCAATCGACCCAACGCTTTTGCTGCCAATTTCATAACATCGTTTAAGTGCATCTATTAATAGAATCGCACCTAAGCCTTTCCCCTTAAAGTTTTTGTCAATTGCAAGTCGCCCTAATAAGGTTACAGGAAGCGATTTATACGATCTTGGCATCTTTTTTTGAATAGCTTCCGGGATTAACTCTGTAGGAATAGCAGCATTTGAAAGCGTGTAATAACCCTGTATAATATTTTCCTCCGCCATAACAAATACCACGCATAGCTTACGCTTTACATCCTGACTTGCCTGCAAATGCAAGTAATCATCCAGCATGTCTTTACCGCAACTGAAGTCTTTTTTATTAAAAGACGCATTAAGCAGTTCTATACGGACACTCATTTATTATCGGATATAAAATTTTTGTATTGCTCGGCAGCATTACGCAGTTTTTCGTTAGGGCCTGACGGATTCATAAGAGCGTCAAAAAATATTTCCCTGTCTTTTTCAGAAGCTAATATGATATTATGTTCTTGTATTATAGCGCTGGCCTTCTCCTGCACAGTATTAATAATAAAGTCAGTTAAAGTTCTAAAACCTCCTAAACTGGCAGCATATTCAAACAATTCTTTTTGGGCCGTAGGTATTTTTGCATCAAACCTTGCCTTTTTTGTTACCGCTAATTGCTTTTCCATAATTATTATGATTTAAACAAAAATACGGAAATAATCCGTACAAATAAAATTTCGCTACAATATTTTCTTCTTTATCTTTACCCTCGTGAACATCGCCAAAGAACTCAAAGCCATCAACACCGCGCTGGATAATTACCGCAGTCAACTGGATATTATTCCAGATGAACGGTTTATACTTACGCCGCCAATGGATGGCTGGTCGTTTGCCGAGGTCTATTCACACATCATGCAGGCTTCTATCGGCGGCAGCATTATGCTGGAACGATGTACGCACAAAACATCCAAACCCGTAAGCGGCGGTGTAAACTGGATAGGGAAATATGTCTTGTTCACCGGCCTGTTCCCTCCAATTAAGATCAAAACGCCCGATGCTGCTGCAGCCAGGATGGCCCCGCAAAAGATCAGTAAGGAAGACGCCAAAAACCTCATCGTAAAATGCCGCCAGCGTATGGAGGCTATGGCTGCGCTCATTAGCGAAAATCCTTCAACCCGCCGCTCCAAACACCCAAGTATGGGCATGCTCAATGCTAATCAATGGTTAAAGTTTATCCGCATCCATTTGGAGCACCACCTCAAGCAATTAAACAGGATCAAAAAAGATTTGCACTGATCTCAAGATCGGTTGCTACGAATTTCGCGGATTGATAATCAAGCTACTGGCTTCTTGCAGTGAAATTCGCACCCATCCGTGTAATTCTTGTCCCTTCCTCATCTACAATTGTTAATAAGTTGAAAAATAAATTCAACCAGCAGGTTAAACAATTTTCTTTTAATAAAGTCTTAACATTCAGATAATTTGATCTAACGATATTTGTACTTATATAATTTTTTCACGGTAATGAATCTCGAATATTCTTATCTGGTTGTTTTAGGCTTACTGATCATACTCGGCGTGTACTATTTCAGCCCTTATGAATTAAAAGTAAATGAAGAAGAAGGCGACGAATAAGCGTTGGCTCATTTCATTAAACATAAATCACCGGCCGTATTTGCCGGACGGACAAATATCCCCCCAATTTTATGGCAAAGCGTGATGTTGATATCGTAGTGATATCCGATGTGCATTTAGGCACTTACGGGTGTCATCCCAAAGAATTGCTCAAATACCTCAAGAGCATCAAGCCAAAAATGCTCATCCTTAATGGCGACATTATTGACATATGGCAGTTTAGCAAATCGTACTGGCCCGAAACGCACATGAAAGTAGTGCGCCGCATTTTGAAATTCGTTACCGATGGCATCCCGGTATATTACCTTACCGGCAACCACGATGAAATGCTGCGCAAATTCACCGACATGAACCTGGGATCATTCCAGTTACTTAATAAACTTGTGCTGAACGTCGACGGCAAAAAAGCCTGGATCTTCCATGGCGACGTGTTCGACGTTACAATGCAGCATTCCAAATGGCTGGCCAAATTGGGCGCGGTAGGTTATGACACATTGATACTAATCAATAGCCTTACCAACTGGCTGCTCACTGCAATAGGCCGCGAAAAAATGAGCTTCAGCCAAAAAGTGAAAGCAAGATTTAAGGATGCCGTAAAATTCATTAACCAGTTTGAGCAAACTGCTGCCGACCTGGCAGTAGATAAAGGCTATCAATACGTGATCTGCGGCCATATTCACCATGCCGAGATCAGGAAAATTGACTCAACCGATAAACAAGGCTCGGTTATATACTTAAATTCAGGCGATTGGGTTGAAAGTTTAAGTGCTTTAGAATACCACGACAGGCAATGGAAGATCTTCCATTACAGGCCTGAAGACTTTATTAAAGAAGTAGACGATGACGACAAAACCGATATTGAAGACCTGGATGCCAAAATGGATGTGAGAGCGCTGCTGGAAAGATTCAGACAGGAAGCCGGGTAACTATTCAGAATTAGTTAATTGAATTTCAATTAATAAGCCAATTATTTCTTAGAAATATAAAATGAACAAAATGAACAGACATCCTGTTCATTTTGCTGAAAAAAATCTTTGTTACTTCACCAAAGTGTGGGGGGAAAATTTTTACTTTTACTTATCGCTTAATGCGAACAGGCTTCCCCCAGGCTTTCGTAAGCGGCATTTATTTGACTAAACCTATAAAACCTTGCGTAGTATGATTACTGCTGAAAGCGGAGATTTCAGCAAAAATATTGACGAACGACTTTTCAGGCTCCTGGTTACCCACGTACAGGACTATGCCATTTTTATGCTCGACCCGAATGGGTATATCATGAGCTGGAACCTTGGTGCACAACACATAAAAGGCTACACCGAGGAAGAAGTGATCGGCAGGCATATCTCTTTATTTTACAGGCAGGATGATATTAAAAAAGGCGAGCCATCAAGAAACCTTAACGAAGCACTTAAACAAGGGACTTTTCATGCCGAAGGCTGGCGCGTACGGAAGGATAAATCTGAATTTTGGGCAGATATTACCTATACCACTATTTATGATGAGAACAGCCGCCTGATAGGGTTTGCAAAAATGATACGCGATATAACCGATCGCAAAGAAAGCGATGACCGTAAAGAGGCGCAAAATTTGAGGCTCACGCAACGTGTAAAGGACAATACACAAAAGATCATCGCCAACGAGCTTCGCTTTCAACAGTTGATAGAGAGCAGCTATGACGGCATTTCGCTCTTCAATCATAAGCACGATGTTATCTATCGCAGCCTTTCTGCCGGGCGCATAAACGGTTGGACGGACAAGGACGTAGCCTGCAGCGTAGTTGACGACCTGGTGCATCCTGATGACCGTCATTTACTAAAGGAGGCATTTGACAAGGTGATGGAAAAACCGGGCATCCCGTTTAAAACCACCTTCAGATCAAAGCATAAAAAGGGATATTATATTTGGACAGAATGCATCTATACCAACTGGCTGAACGATGAAAACATCAATGCCATCGTGTGCAATTTCAGGGATATTACCGATCAGATCCTGGCAAATGAAGAAATCAGGCAGAAAACCGCCCAGGTTGAAAACATACTCGACAGCATTACCGATGGCTTTATAGCTTTTGACAATGATATGTGCTTTGCCTATGCCAATAAGCGGATAGGCGAAATAGTGGGCATCCCCCCAGAAGACCTCATTGGTAAATATGTTTGGAGCCTATTCCCCGATGTAGTGGGCTCTGAAACATACAAAGCTTTACACCGCGCGCTCGAAACGCAACAGTATGTAAGCAACGTAGATTATAATGCGCCGCTAAATTTATGGCAGGAGAACCATATTTACCCTTCACCTGCCGGGCTATCGGTTTTTGTGCGTGATATTACCATGCAAAAGCACAACGAAGAGCTGCGTGAGCGTAACCAGCAGGCCGCCGAAACCCAGGCTGCTATCCTGAATGCCCTGCCTCCGAACATTGCGCTGCTTGACGAAAATTACAAGATCATTACTGTAAACGATTCATGGAAAAAATTTACGCTTGATAACAACCTGGGGCTGCCGAATTTTGGCATCGGTTACAACTACCTGGCATTTTGCGAGCGGGCCATGGGCATGAGCAATGCCGATGGCAATAAAGTGGCCAAAGGGATAAAAAGCGTGGTAAAAGGCCGCCGCAATACTTATAGCCTGGAATACGAATGGGTAACCAAAAAAGAGAAACGCTGGTATGATGTAATGGTGGCGCCGCTGCAAAACAATAATTATAAAGGCGCGGTAGTGATCCATACCAACATTACCGACCGTAAGCAGGCCGAAAACCTGCTGGCGCAATCGGAAGCAAATATGCGCTCTGTGTTTGAGAATACGGACCTTTCCATCTTCTTGTTTGATAATGAGCTGAAGTTGGTATCCTTCAACAACAATGGCGGAAAACTGGGTATACGAAACCTCGGCAGGGATATAAAGCGCGGCTTATCGGCCTACCAATTCTTTACAAAATCCCGCAGATCAGTTTTGGAACGCGTATTAACCGACCTGCGCGAAAGGCGCATTGTAAACTACGAATCCACCGTTACAGTGGCCGATGGCACGACTGACTGGTATGATGTGACCTGGATGGGCGTACGCGGCCACAAGAATGAAAATATTGGCTACATACTTACCGTGCGCAATATAACCGACAGGAAAACAGCCGATACTGAACGCGAGAAAATGACCGCCGACCTGGTAAAACGCAATGCCGACCTGGAGCAGTTCACCTACATTGTTTCGCACAATTTGCGCGCGCCCGTGGCGAATATCATCGGCCTGTCGGCAATGTTGGAGGATCTGGAAGTTCAACACGAAGATGATGCAGGTATTTTGAAAGCTTTGGGTACATCGGTAAACAAGCTGGATAATATCATTATCGATCTTAACCACATCCTGCAGATCAACAGCGAAATAAATGAAAAGATAGAGGACGTGAAGTTTTCAGGGCTGGTGCGCGATATTACCGAAAGCATAGGCTACCTGATAAAACGTGAGAATGTGCTGGTAAATGTTGATTTTGAGGTACAAAGCATCCTCACCCTCAAAAACTACATGCACAGTATTTTCTATAACCTCATCGTCAACAGCATTAAATACCGCAGGCCGGAAGTGCAGCCTGTCATTCGGATCAATAATTTTATACAGGGCGATAAGCTGGTTATCATTTTTAAAGATAACGGCAAAGGCATCGACCTGGAAAAACACGGCAAGCATCTTTTCGGCTTGTATAAACGGTTTGACTATACGGTGGAAGGCAAAGGCATGGGCCTGTTTATGATAAAAATGCAGGTGGAAAGTCTCAACGGTACTATCAGCGTTGAAAGCATGCCCGGCCGGGGAACGGCCTTCAGGCTGGAATTTCCGGCAGGAACTAAGATGAATAAATAAGATTTAGTCCTCAGGTATACCGATATAATTTTTCAGGCTGTAAGATTCTACAGATACATCGATTTTATATTTTCTAAGATCATTAATGAGGGATTGCCAATCTTTTATGCTTAAACAGGCGGCGCTAAATCCCATAGATTTCTTTTCCCCTCGTATTACTTTTAAACGTGCTTTTGCAGTGGATCTGGAGTTTGTATTCAGTAATTGTATCTGTGTTATCTCATGCAACCCATACCTGATACCCACCAATGGTAACAGGTAATTTTTTACAATAAATTCACCATCATTCATTTCAAAATAAAATGCTTCCGCAGTAGTTATAAGAAATATCACCGGCATCATTATTAAAAAAAATGGCCTGTCCTTGGTGTCTTCTATAGCGAGTACTATGAGCGCTAAAATAAGCACCATAGAAACAATATTGTTTGCGTTAATTACTTTATTACCTGCATAGGTCATTGTGGGGCTTTTTAAGGATCAAGGTTTTAATTAATTAGTGCAATATTATAATAAAATTTATTGTGGCAATGCGCTTTGAAGTATCTTTATTAATTTGCTGGCATCAACTATGAAAATACTTTACGCTATACAGGGCACAGGCAACGGCCACATCAGCCGGGCGCGGGAGATTGTGCCGCTGCTGCAGCAATATGGCGAGCTCGACCTGCTGGTGAGCGGCACCCAGGCCGAAGTAAGTCTTTCCCAGCCGCTTAAGTACAAGTTTCATGGTTTCAGCTTCGTATTTGGCACAAAAGGCGGGGTAGACAGGTGGGCAACTTTCAAACAAATGGACCTGCCGCAACTGTGGCGCGACATGCACAACCTGCCATTGAAAGATTACGACCTCATCATCAACGACTTTGAGCCGGTAAGCGCCTGGGCCTGCAGACTGCAAAAAGTGCCGTCGGTTTCGTTGAGCCATCAATGCTCGTTCGTATCCAAAAAAACGCCCCGGCCAAACAAATGGAACTATGCCGAGTGGCTGTTTAAATATTATTCGCCCACAACCTACCATATCGGCTTTCATTTTGAACGGTATGCCGATTTTATCCATACACCCGTTATCCGCAGCGAGGTACGTAATATGCAAACGTCAAACAAGGGGCACTATACCGTTTACCTGCCGGCCTATGATGACAGGACACTAGTTGGACACCTGAGCAAAACCGATGCGGAGTGGCATATTTTTTCCAAACGACAAAAAGTACCCGTTCAGGAAGACAATGTGCACATCTACCCGGTAAATAACGAGGAGTTTAACAAGAGCCTGGCAAGCTGCACGGGTTTACTTACAGGTGGTGGTTTTGAAGGCCCTGCCGAAGCGCTTTACCTGCAAAAGAAATTGCTCATGATACCCATGACGGGCCAGTACGAGCAGCGCTGTAACGCGCTGGCAGCTTCGCGGCTGGGCGTGCCTGTAATAGCGGAAATAGATGATCATTTTTCTGCCCATCTCAATAAGTGGATAGCAGACGATAAAAAGATCATCGTGAATTTTCCGGATGAAACTGCGCAGATCGTAGATGATATGGTGCGGAAATATGCAAGGAAGTAATATCATTTCTCGAAGCGTCGTTGCGAGCGCAGCGTGGCAATTTTAAAGCGATAAGTAACAAACTTGCTTCGATAGCCGTGTACCGCCTGTTGCTTTAGGATTGCCACGTCGTTGTGCACACACTGCCCTGCTCACTCCTCGCAATGAAGCTGTTTGTTTTTCGTTATATATTTTCCTCCTATTCAAATTTTCACCTAATATTGCTGCCTCGAAAAGTATCATGATCATCAGGGCATTCAGAAATTATAATCCCATTAATATTTTATGGCTTATTATCATACTGTTTGCGCTGCGTGTTGGTTTTTTGGTAAATACGCCCGGTCATGTAAATTTTACCCTGCTCGAGCCGTTCGCACGTACGCTTGTGCCCGCCGGCTATGAGCAATACATCAGCATACAGCTAAACATTTTTCTCGCGGCAGTGATCGTCCTTGCCCAAGCCATCATGCTCAACACCATGGTAAACCATTACAATCTGTTAGGTAAGCCATCCTTTCTGCCGGCATTGGGTTATGTAACGTTAACCGCGTTGTTTACGCCGTTCATGGTTTTGAGTCAGCCCCTGCTGTGTAACTTTCTGTTGATATGGATGCTGTTTAAACTACTGGATTTTTACAAAAGCGACAGCGGCAAGGCGGCGGCATATGACCTGGGGATGATCGTGGCGGCGGGTACTTTGATCTACTTTCCGTTCATTTACCTGTTCCTTATTATATGGGTAGCGCTCATCATCTTCAGGCCGTTCAACTGGCGCGAATGGGTAGCCGGGGTATTTGGTTATGCCACCATTTTTTTCTTTTTGGCGGTTTATGATTATCTCAACAACCGTCTAACCGATTTTTATCATATCTGGACGCCGTTAAGCACCAAATTCCCCAACCATATTAATATCGATTATTATAACTATCTCATTCTTGTCCCGGTAATCATCATCCTGGTACTTTGCGTAGTAAAGCTGCGCGAAAATTTCTTCCGAAGCTACGTGCATGTGCGTAAGTCGTTCCAATTACTGTTTTTTGTATTTATTATCGGCGGCTTATGTTTTTATGTACGGGCGGATTTCAGCCTTAATCATTTCCTGCTCTGCGCGGTTCCGGCAGCGGTATTTTTCTCCTACTATTTCCTGTATGCCAACGCAAAGTGGTTTTACGAGTTATTATATTTTATCCTGTTCGCGGGTATCATCTACTTCCAGTTTAACACTTTTTAACTTTAATATTCGTCCATATTTATCAGGTTATGTTAGTTTTGTAGCGTGAAACTGTTTATGGCCCGTAGGCTGTGATAGTTTTATTGTTCACTAAAACCCGGTACCCTCATGAAATTTGGCGTAGTAATATTCCCCGGCTCCAATTGCGATGAAGACATCATCTATGTACTTGAAAAAGTAATGGGCCAGCAAGTGGTTAGGCTCTGGCATAAAGACCACGACCTGCAAGGTGTTGATTTTGTAGTGCTGCCCGGCGGATTTTCCTTCGGAGATTACCTGCGCTCAGGCGCTATTGCACGTTTTTCGCCGATCATGCAGGAAGTGATCCAGTACGCCAACAAGGGCGGTTACCTGATGGGTATTTGCAATGGTTTCCAGATACTGACAGAAGCAGGCCTTTTACCGGGTGCGTTATTGCATAACCGTACGCGCAAGTTCATCTGCCGCAATATCCATCTGAAAGCACAAACCAATAACTCGATGCTCACTTCGCAGATCGACCTGCAAAGGGCATTAAAAATACCTGTTGCACATGGCGAGGGCAATTATTTTGCCGAAGCAGACGTGCTGAAAAGCATTAACGATAACGACCAGGTATTATTTCGCTATTGCGATGAGGCCGGTAACATTACCGATGATGCCAACCCTAACGGTTCGCTGGAAAACATCGCAGGCGTATGCAACACCAATCGTAACGTATTTGGCCTGATGCCGCATCCTGAACGCGCTTCGGACAGCCTGCTGGCCAATGAAGACGGACTGGCTTTATTTGAATCGATATTATCAATGGTTAAAGCCTGATGGCCAACCTGGTTTTTGACATAGGCAACACATATACCAAGCTGGCTGTTTTTGAGCAGGATGAGTTGATAAAGGCAGAACAGCATGAGCAAATAGAAACGGAGTTATTAGATGATCTTCTGCGTGTGCATAGCATTGAAAAAGCTATCATCAGTACAGTAAAAAAGACTAATGAGCAATGGCAGGGCACAATAAGCGAAAAAGTGCCGCTAATAAATTTTAATGCAGGGATGACAGCAGGGATCACCAATCATTACAAAACACCGCAAACACTCGGGCTTGACAGGCTGGCTGGTGTTATTGGCGCTCATCATCTCTTTCCCCAAAAAAACAACCTTGTAATTGACGGCGGAACCTGCATAAAATACGACTATGTAGATGCCCGCGGCAATTATTTTGGAGGCAGTATATCGCCCGGGTTAAATATGCGTTATAAAGCATTAAACTACTATACGGCAGCATTGCCGGTGGTAAATGAAGATGCTAATTTTTGCGCAGCTTATGGCGATAGCACACAAACAGCCATACGCTCGGGCGTGCAGAACGGCATAAAATACGAGTTGGAAGGCTTTATTGACAGCTACTGCCCTATGGGTGTAGAACTAAATATTATACTGAGCGGGGGCGACAGTATTTTTTTTGATACTCTATTGAAAAATAGCATCTTTGCCCCCTATATTAAAAATGAGCCTTACCTGGTTCTAAAAGGATTAAACGCAGCGATACAAAAGCATAATGATTAAATATACCAGACTTTTTATAACAGTAATACTTGCTACTATAGTTTACCAGGTTAGCGCACAATCAACAGCTACCACAAGTTCTCCATACTCGCAGTTTGGTTTAGGCGAATTGGTGCCACAGGCGCTGCCGCAAAATATAGGCATGGGCGGTATTACAACAGCTACAAACCAGTTTGGCGGTTATTTCAATATCAACCCCGCAAATCCCGCGTCATACGGCGCCATTGGTTTAACTACTGTTGATGTTGGCTTATACGGACAGACTATAACGCTGAGCCAAAACGGCCAGCCTAACCAATCGAATGGCAACTTCAGGTTTAGCCACATTGCTTTTGCATTCCCGTTGAGCAAGCATTCGGCCTTTAGTTTTGGTGCGATGCCGTACAGCCAAATGGGTTATAATTATAAGGTAACCAAAAGTAATTTCGGCACTGGCCTGCCGGCTGACACAAACGCAGTAAATTACTTGTATAACGGCGATGGCGGTTTAACCAAAGCTTATATAGGCTATGGCTTTAACATAGGCAACCATTTCTTTGTGGGGGGTAACATATCGTACATATTTGGTAAACTGCACCAATACGCTTCAACTGAGATCCCAAACCTGCCGGGCACGCTTGATTCACGTATTGAGAACTCCTATGCTATAGGCGGCGTGAGCTATGATTACGGCGCGCAGTATGTTATCGACCTGTCTAATACAAAGCATATAACACTGGGCTATTCAGGCTCATTAAACAATAGCATCAACAGTCAGTATACAAACCTTGTATACCAATATAATTATGATGACAGCGGCAACCAGAATACCCCGCTTGATACACTTCAAAGCACTAAAAATCCTAAAAATAAGATCAAACTGCCTTTAATGAACAGTTTCGGGCTTACCTATATGCAGGATAATAAATTAGTGGTTGGCGGTCAGTACAGTATGGGTAAATGGTCGCAGTTTACTATCGGCGGCGTTAACCAGGGCTTGCAGGACAGCAAATCATTCAATGTCGGCGGTCAGTTTACACCTAAATACGATGCTTTGAACAATTACTGGGCAACTGTTGGCTATCAGCTTGGGTTTGAGTACAATCAAACGTATGTGAATGTAAACGATCCTACTACCAATAATACTACCAACATTAAAAACTATGCGGTTACTGTTGGTATGGGTTTGCCTCTTCGCCCCAACTTTACCAGTTTCTACCGCGTAAATTTAGCCGCCGAAATAGGCCGCGAAGGCACCCTGCAAAACAGTCTTGTGCGCGAAACATATGTTAACTTCCATTTGTCATTCACCATGAACGACAGGTGGTTTGTTAAACAAAAGCTTGGCGAATAATCTCACGCACATGTTACTCGGCGTAAAACATATCTCAAAATTATGTTTGCCGGCACTCCTGGCAGCCATGCTTTTGTTGCCGGCTTGCGAGAATGATATCAACAAGATACATCAGTTATCGGCAATCCAAAATATGGATGTTGATACTATGCATGGCGTCGACATCATTTTTAGCGATTCGGCACATGTAAAGTTTAAGGTCTTATCGCCGCTGTTACTGAAGTATACCGCCGGTAAAAATCCTTATAATTTAATGCCAAAGGGCGTTCATATTCTTATTTACGACCGCGACCTGAGCCAGATGGGCGACCTCACTGCCGATACCGGCATACAGCGGGAATCCTCAAACAAAATAGAATTTCATAAAAACGTAGTGGCTAAAAATGCCAAAGGCGACATTTTCCGTTCTGATGAGCTGATATGGGACCAGGCAACCAAAAAAATGCATTCAAACAAGGCGGTAGAAATCACCATGGCCAATGGCGATATCACCCATGGCATTGGATTTACCAGCGATCAGAGTTTTGAGCACTGGACGATAGACAAAATGAACGGCATATTTAACGTGGATGAAAAGGATACCCAGCAGGCTCAAATTCATTAAAAATTTTGATTAGATAATTTTACTAAAAGTTGTATCTTGCGCCTCTTTTTTGGGGGACGTATATAAATAGTTATTAGAGATTTATGGGAATAATGAGTTTTTTGCGCAATCGCATGGGGATAATATTAGTCGCCATGATAGCGCTTGCGTTGTTACTTTTCATCGCGATGGACGTGGTGCATTACGGTAATGGTTTTTTCCGCGACGACACTACTGTTGTTGGCGAAGTGGCCGGCCAAACATTGGCCGACAGCGATTATAACAACAAGGTTAAAGAGCTTACTACTATGTTCGAAGAGCAATCGCATCAAAGCGAATTGCCGGCTCAGTACGCATCATACATACAGGAAACTGCCTGGCAGCGTATGATAAGTGATGCGATCATGAACCACGAGATGGACAGGCTGGGACTGACTGTAGGCACAGCCGAAGAAAGCGACATGATACAGGGCAATAACCCTAATCAGCAGATAGTGCAGGCTTTCCAAAGCGCGGACGGGCAGGTTGACAGGGCAAGGTTAAACCAGTTCCTGGCGCGTATCTCACAGGCTAAAGAAACTGACCCAACCTTTATCCGTTGGAAAGCCTTCCTTAACCAGATAGTTGACGCAAAACGTAATGAAAAATACCTGAGCGTTGTGGCTAACGGCCTGTATGTTAACTCGCTTGACGCCAAGGATGATTACGAGGCTAAAAACAAGCTGGTTAATCTTCAATATGTAAGGCTTGATTATTCATCGATACCTGATAACAAGGTTTCAGTTTCTGATGATGATTACCAGAGCTATTACAATGACCACAAGCAGGAATTTGATAACCCTGAAGAAACACGCACATTACAGTATGTAAGCTTTAATGCAGCACCTTCAAAGGGAGATTCAGCCGCTATAAAAGAGCAGGTTGAGAAATTGTTGCCTGATTTCAAAACAACAAAAGATGACTCGACATTTGTTGCCATGAATGCCGATACTAAAGAGCCGATAGTTTGGAAGCACAAAGGCCAGCTCGATCCGAAGATCGATTCGCTGATGCTGAATGCTTCGCCAGGCTTTGTTTACGGCCCTTACCAATCAACCGGCTCATTTAAGATCGCCAAATTGATCGCTACAGAAACCGGCCCCGACTCCGTTAAGGCAAGGCATATCCTTTTGCAGGTAACTGTATCATTGGCGGCTACGCAAAAAACTGCCGATTCAATAAAACAACTTATACAGAGCGGGAAAGCAACATTTGCTGATATAGCTCAAAAATATTCAATTGATAAAAGTTCGGCCGAAAAAGGCGGGGAAGTGGGCACATTCGGTCGTGGAGCAATGGTGCCGCAGTTTGAGGATGCGGCTTTCCACGGCAAAAAAGGCGATATCAAAACCGTTGTAAGCCAGTATGGCGTACACATCATCGAGATCGAGGATCAAAAAGGTTCGCAGAAAGTGGTGAAGGTTGCAGTTGTCGACAAGGCATTAACTTCAAGTTCTGCGACACAATCAGCAGCCTACAGCAAAGCCCAGGCATTTTTGGGTAAAGTAAATGATAACTTCACCGGCGAGGCTGCCAGCGAAAAACTTGCAGTATTGCCTGCACAAAATGTTACTGCAATGGGCAGCACCTTAGGCCAGATACCTAATGCACGCGAAGTTGTTAGATGGGCTTTCAAGGCTAAAGTTGGCGACGTTACCGACCAGGTTTATACCCTCGGCAACCAATACGTGGTAGCACAGTTGACAGAAATAAGGCCAAAAGGCATACTGCCGTTGGAAAACGTGAAAGCGCAGATAAAACCGATGGTAATTACACACGTTAAAGCCAAAATGCTCATCGATAAGTTTAACGCAGCTAAAAATGGTGCAGTAAACCTTCCGCAGCTTGCGCAAAAGGTTGGTGCAGCAGTTGTTCCGTTACAAAATATAGTATTTGCCAATCCTGTTGTTCCGGCAGGTGGTGCAGAATATAAGCTGATCGGTGCTGCCTTCGGTTCAAGCCCGGGCAAATTATCGGCTCCGCTTGAAGGTACTGCCGGTGTGTATGTATTTAGCGTTGATGGTTTTGTAAAACCTGCGCCATTAACTAACGTAGTAAGGGAGCAGCAGCAAATGGGCCAGATGCTGGCACAGCGTGCCGAACAAATGATATTTGAAGCGCTGAAAGATAAGGCGAATGTAAAAGATTACAGGAGCAAGTTCTTATAAGCCATATTTAAAGTATTTTTGCATCCGGGAATAGTGTTAAACTGTTCCCGGATTTTTATTTTAAGGAAAAATGGAAATACAGGAAAATATAGTGAACAAAGTGGCCATGAGTGGCTTAACCACACTCGACCCGGCATCTTTTTATCCAAAAGGCGAACGTGTGCTGTATGATATAAAGGATAACCTGTACATGGAGCTGATATTGCGCGAGAAGGATTTTCGTGAGTTTGTAAAGGGCCACGACTGGAGCCAATACGCCGGCAAAAATGTAGGTGTAACCTGTACCGCCGATGCTATTGTACCTGCATGGGCCTATATGCTGCTGGCCAACAGGCTTGCGCCATATGCCGCCGATGTAGTTTTCGGTGATCTGGATGCGCTTGAAAGCGTACTATTCCTGAAAGAAATACAAAAGGCAGACCTGGAGCAATACCGTGATCAGCGCATTGTATTGAAAGGTTGCGGCGATATACCTGTGCCGGTATCAGCTTATGTTGAGCTTACCCGTGTACTCACCCCAGTTGCCAAAAGCCTGATGTATGGCGAACCGTGCTCAACCGTACCTATTTACAAGCGTAAAGAATAAACTTCCTTTTTAGCCGTTAGTGTATCATCTGAAACGGAATGTAATGTTCCTCATAAGAATGAGACCGTTCCAAAGGCTAAGTACTAAATAATGAGACCGTTCCTTTTTATTGCTTTTATACTCGCAGGCATTTCATCACCGCTGTTTGCCCAGCAGTTGGAGAAGGCCCCCGAAACAGTTTTTAAGCCCGGCGAAGAATTAAGCTATCGCCTTAAATATGGCTTTTTTACTGCCGCTACTGCTGATATAAAGGTAGAAAATACAGACATCAAATTTGAAGGCAATCCTGCTTACCACATCGTTGCCGATGCCAAGACCGCCGGTACATTCGATCTTCTGTACAAGGTACGTAACCGTTACGAAACCTATATCGATGAAAAAACGCTGCTCCCATATTTCTATGCCGAGAACAGGCATGAGTCGAGTTATAAGCATAGCGATAAAGTTACCTTCGACCATAGTACTGAAAAGATAACAGCGGCAAAAGGTACTTTTCCATTCAAGGGGCAGGTTTTTGATTTCCTGTCGGCCTATTACTTTGCCCGCAACCTGGATGTGACAAAGATGAAGATCGGCGAGAAATTCGACCTCGACTATTTCCTGGAGGATGGCGTACATACGCTCACCATTACCTATGTGGGTAAAGAAAAAACGGATTGTTCGCTCGGTACATTTAATTGTTATAAATTTAACCCCACAATTATTCCAGGCCGTATTTTCAGGAAAGACAGCAAGCTGTATCTTTGGATAACAGCCGATGGCAACCGCATCCCGATTAAGGCGCATGTAGAAGTAGTTGTAGGCAGTTTAACAATGGATCTGCTGGATGCAAAAAGTTTGAAATATCCATTAAACCCCGTTAAGTGAAATGATTGAAGTTGACAACGTATTGGTGCACGAGGATGTGGTGAAGAACAATTTTGTATGCAACCTGAACAAGTGCAAAGGTGCATGCTGTATTGAAGGCGATTCGGGCGCGCCATTGAATTCGGATGAGCTGGATAGGATAACCGCTGTGTACCCCAAAGTAAAGCCTTACATGACAGCTAAAGGCATCGCAACCGTCGAAAAGGAAGGTGCATACGTAACAGATTTTGAGGGCGATTATACTACCCCTTGCGTTGATATCCATAAAGAATGCGCTTACGTCATCTGGGAAAATGGCATCACCAAATGCGCCATTGAAAAAGCCTATGAGAATGGCGATATCGACTGGAAGAAACCTATTTCATGCCACCTATACCCTATCCGCATTACCAAATACCCCGAGTTTGATGTATTAAATTACGACCGCTGGAGCATTTGCAGCCCTGCATGCTCATTTGGCGACCAGTTGCAGATCAAGATCCATGAATTTTTGAAAGAGCCGCTGATACGCAAGTACGGTGAGGTTTGGTATAAGGAGTTGGAAGAAGCGGTGGAGGGGATGTGATAAACGGGTATCATCTTTGCGTTTAATTGAATATATTTGTATATGGTACGAGCAATCCTGAAATCGGAAAACAGTGATCTTACAATTAAATTGCCTGAAGATATGATAGGTAAATTGATTGAGGTGATCGCTTTTGAGGTTGAGGAAAGTGCAGATCAATCCCCCACTAAAACTAAACCTTCAAAATTAAGAGGGTTTCTATCTGCCAAGAGCGCAGAATCATTACATCAGCATATCAATCAGAGCAGGGACGAATGGGATACCTTGTAGATAGCAATGTATTGATCGATTACGTTGCAGAAAGATTTGCCGAATATCAATTGGAAGCACTCGATGCCATCTTCGATGACAGTCTAAATGTTTCAGTTATTACTAAAATTGAGATATTAGGATTTAATATTTCTCCTGAAGAAGAAAGCAGGATGATCGGATTTTTGAAAAATGCCAATATCATTCAACTCACCGATGATATTGTCAATGCTACTATCACACTAAAAAAATCAATCCGGATAAAAACTCCCGATGCAATAATAGCATCAACCGCTTTAATTAACGCCCACACCCTCATCACCAGTAACACTTCAGATTTTAAACGGATTGCAGGCTTAAAATTGCTTAAGCCGCATGAATTATGATCAGTATGTGTTGATTTAAACGAGCTTTTACAAAAATTTGCCAATATTTGTAATAATAAATTTACACTGTACCATTACAGATGAAAACAGCCCTCATAACAGGCATAACCGGTCAGGATGGCGCGTATTTAGCCGAGTTTCTGCTGAAAAAAGGCTATACGGTGCATGGTGTAAAGCGCCGCTCGTCTTTATTCAATACCGACCGCATCGATCATCTGTACCACGACCCGCATGATCTCGGTGCAAAATTCACCCTGCATTATGGCGACATGACGGATTCCACCAATCTCATCCGCATTATACAGGAAACCCAACCCGACGAGATCTACAACCTTGCTGCCCAAAGCCATGTAAAAGTAAGTTTTGATACACCTGAGTATACCGCCAATGCAGATGGCGTAGGTGTGTTACGTATGCTTGAGGCGATCAGGCTGTTGGGATTAACCAACAAAACCCGTTTCTACCAGGCATCAACTTCCGAGTTGTATGGTTTGGTGCAGGCTGTTCCGCAAAGTGAAACTACGCCATTTTACCCGCGGTCGCCTTATGCGGTGGCTAAGCTGTATGGCTATTGGATAACGGTAAATTACCGCGAGGCTTATGGCATGTATGCCTGCAATGGCATCTTATTCAACCATGAAAGCCCTATCCGTGGCGAAACTTTTGTTACCCGTAAAATAACCCGTGCAGCGGCAAAAATAGCGCTGGGTTTACAAAGCTGCCTGTACATGGGCAACCTCTCTGCCCTGCGCGATTGGGGCCATGCCAAAGATTACGTCGAGGCCATGTGGTTGATGCTGCAGCAGGATACAGCGGAAGACTTTGTGATAGCGACAGGCGTAACCACCACGGTACGCGATTTTATCCGTATGGCATTTTTCGAATTGGGTATCGAGATAGAGTTTAGTGGTAAGGATGAAAATGAACGGGGTGTAATTATCGATATCGATGAACAAAAGCTGGAGGAATTGGGTTTAAATGCAGAGGTACTGCGTTTCGGGCAAACTGTGGTGAAGATAGACCCGCGGTACTTTAGGCCAACCGAGGTAGAGTTGCTTATGGGCGATGCCACAAAGGCAAAGGAAAAGCTGGGCTGGCAGCCAAAATATGACCTGCAGGCACTGGTGCATGACATGGCGATGTCTGATCTGCATGTGGTGAAGAAGGATGATTATCTGAAAAAAGGCGGCTTCAGCACCCTTAATTATTTTGAATAGCGTACATTTGGTAATATCAACTTATATGAAAAAAGTTTTAGGAATAATTGCTTTATTATTGATAACAGTTGGCGCATCGCGTGCGCAGGTAACTTACCAGCCTTATTCCTATGATTTTTACCAGAAGCTCGATCAGGATGCTTATTCAACCTCTACCCGCGAGCATACAGCGCTAAAGCCTTTCTTTATCGACGACTCTTTGCTGAAAACCCATTATGATTCGCTGATGAATTATAATAACGACGGCAAGCAGCATAGCTGGGGCTATCGTAAACTTTTCCAGGAGCATTTGATCGATACCAAAACCGCTAACAGCACTTTTTATGCAGATGTACTGCCCGATTTTACCATTGGCAAAAACTTCCTGGCAGGCAAAGAAAATACTACACTCGACTCGTACGGCCTGCAATTCGGCGGTACGGTAAGCAATAAATTCTATTACAACTTTATGGGTTTCGAGAACCAGGGCGATTTCCCCGAGTATATCTCTACCTACATCAATCAAACCGGTATGATCCCCGGCCAGGCACGCGCCAATGTTTACGGTTATAATAACTATGATTGGTTTTACTGGACCGCCAACCTGTCGTATTCGCCAAATAAATACCTGAATATCACCTTAGGTCACGACCGTACTTTTGTAGGCGATGGCTACCGGTCGATGTTGTTATCCGACTATGCATCGCCCTACCCTTTCTTAAAGCTTACCGGCGACCTGGGCAATGTTAAATACATGGCCATGTGGATGTACGGTAACGACCCTGAAGATTTGGATGCACAAGGCAATCAGCGCCATAAATGGGGCGTCTTCCATTACCTCGACTGGAACGTGAGCAACCGCGTATCATTAGGCTTCTTTGATAACATTATCTGGTATGATCGTGACAACGCAGGCCACTACCGTGGCTTCGACGTAACATACCTTAATCCAATAACCTTCCTGCGCCCATTGGAGGCATCAAACGGCTCGCCGGATAATGCGCTGATCGGCCTTAACGGTAAATGGAAAATAGCCAATGGCATAACCATGTATGGCCAGTTTGCTTTGGATGAGTTTGAGGCAAAGAATTTCTTCTCAAGCGATGGCAGCTCACGTAATAAGTATGCCTGGCAACTGGGTTTCAGGGGAGCGAACTTGTTCGGCGTTAGCGGCCTTAATTATCTCGTCGAAAGCAACAACGCCAAGCCTTATACTTATTCAGAGCGTGGCCCGATCATCAATTACACTATCAACGGCGAACCGCTTGCACAACCCTGGGGCGCTAACTACCGAGAAGGTGTTGCATTGCTAAACTACTCCTACAAAAGGTGGGATTTTTCAGGCGAGGCTGACTACGGGCATTATGGGTTGGATATTAATGGCCTTAATTATGGCAAAAATCCATTTCAGGATTACACTAACCCGGCTAAAACCATCAACAATTATACCGGCCAGGGCTTAACCACCAACATGTATTATCTGCAAGGCAAAGTTGCCTTTGTCCTCAATCCAAAATATAACCTGCGTTTAGAGCTTAGCGGAATATACCGCGATGAAAAGAATACCGCATTCAACGACAAAACCGGCTTGTTAACCATCGGCATCCGCAGTTCATTCCGTCAATTCTATACTGATCTGGCAAGTTTCCAGTCGCACTGAAGTTAGTCCGGAAGTCAGTGAAGTCGGGAAGTCCGAAAGATAGTACGCTAACGGCTTTCAATTAGCAGGCTTTAGAACTAAGGATTTAAAGAATCTCTTGCTTCCGGACTTTCCGTCCTCTTGTCTTTCGGACTTCCGGACTTTCCGTCTTTCCTGACTTCCCCCTAAGAAGCAATAATATGATTACGCTTGGCTGCCAGTGATTTCACTTTGGCTGCTATCGATTTTGCATCATAACCGCATTCGGCCCATAGTTCGGGCTGCTCGCCGTGCTCAATAAATTTATCGGGGATACCGAGGCGGGTAACGCTGGCGCTGTAGCCGTTATCGGCCATAAATTCCAGTATCGCGCTGCCCATGCCGCCTTCCAGGCAACCATCCTCAACGGTTATGATCTTATCGAATTTGGTGAATACGTCGTGCAGTAGTGCTTCATCAAGCGGTTTTACAAAGCGCAGGTCGTAATGGGCGGGGTTGTAGCCTTCGGCATTCAGTTGCTCGGTAGCCTTTACCACTTCATTGCCGATAGCGCCGATTGAGAGTATCGCCACCTCTTCACCGTCACAGACCTTTCGGCCTTTGCCTACCGGGATAGCCTTCATCGGGCGCTGCCAGTCTACCATTACACCGTTGCCGCGTGGGTAGCGGATCACAAATGGCCCCATGTCGTCCTGCTGGGCAGTGTACATCAGGTTGCGCAGCTCTTCCTCGTTCATCGGTGCCGATACTGTCATGTTCGGGATACACCGCATGTAAGCAAGGTCGTAAGCGCCATGATGGGTTGCGCCATCGGCTCCGGCAAAGCCTGCACGGTCAAGGCATAGCACTACGTTCAGCTTTTGTATGGCCACGTCGTGTATCACCTGGTCGTATGCGCGCTGCATAAAGCTGGAGTAGATGTTACAGAAAGGGATCAGTCCCTGCGTTGCCAGCCCAGCCGAAAAAGTAACGGCATGCTGCTCGGCAATGCCCACGTCGAAAGCACGGTTTGGCATGGCTTTCATCATCAGGTTCAGCGAGCAGCCCGATGGCATCGCCGGCGTAATGCCCATTATTTTGGGGTTCTGCTCGGCAAGCTCAATTATGGTATGGCCGAATACATCCTGGTATTTCGGCGGTTGCGGTTTGTCGTGTTTTACTTTTTTTATCTCGCCGGTGATCTTGTCGAACAAGCCGGGAGCGTGCCATTTGGTCTGGTCTTTTTCGGCCAGCGCATAGCCTTTGCCCTTAGTGGTAACGCAATGCAACAACTTAGGGCCGGGTATGTCGCGCAGGTCGGTCAGCACGCGCACCAGGTGCTTTACATCGTGACCGTCAATCGGCCCGAAATAACGGAATTGCAGCGATTCAAAAAGATTGCTGTTCTTCAGCAGCGTGCCTTTTACGCTTTTCTCCAGCTTCTTGGCAAATTTAAACGCATCAGGGCCCATCGCCGAGATCTTCGACAGCACATGCGCAATATCGTCCCTGAAACGGTTATACGGCTTGGAAGTGGTAATATCGGTAAGGTACTGTTTCAGCGCGCCCACATTCGGGTCAATCGACATGTTGTTGTCGTTCAGTATCACCAGCAGGTTGCTGTTTTCGATGCCCGCATGGTTCAGCGCCTCGAAAGCCATACCGGCGGTCATGGCGCCATCGCCTATTACGGCTATGTGCTGCCTGTCGGTCTCGCCTTTGTAGGCAGAAGCTACGGCCATACCCAAAGCAGCAGAAATGGAGGTGGATGAATGGCCCACGCCAAAAGTATCATACACGCTTTCCGAGCGTTTCGGAAAACCGCTGATGCCTTTATACTCACGGTTGGTATGGAAATTCTCGCGGCGACCGGTCAGTATTTTATGGCCGTAAGCCTGGTGACCTACGTCCCAAACCAGCTGGTCGTAAGGCGTATTCAGCACGTAATGCAGTGCCACGGTAAGTTCAACAACACCCAAACTGGCAGCAAAGTGGCCGCCATTTACCGAAACCACGTCAACAATATATTGGCGCAGCTCCTGGCATACCTGCTCCAGCTGTTCTTCGCTAAGTTGCTTTAAATCAGAGGGATATTTTATCTGTTGAAGTAAATTTCCGGCCTCAACCTCAATTGCCATTCTAAACGATATTTAAACTTACAAAGTAAGCTATTTTAAATAATAAAAATAGGTAAAAGGCAGGTAATAATTAACAGGTTGAGGAAAAATAAATTTGGGGGTGGGTGGTAGTGGTTGGTGATTAGTGATCTGTGGTTAATGGAGCAGTAATGACAGTTATAGTTAATATGCTTTTCAAGTTCCCCTCTCGACCGCGTGCGCCTTAGCTTTAGCGGTGGCGCAGAAGGGTTGCGTAGGGCAGCGTGCAAAGGCAGGGGTGTGTTTATCAAACTATGTAGTGCTACTAAAAAGTGGGCGTTCCCGCTGGTAGAAGCGGGCGGGCTATGCGCTCATACTGCGCAGGCCTTAGCCACGTGGCCGGTATCCGCTTCTATCCCTAACGCAGTTTGTCTGAACCATGATTCGTAGGATTAATGGATTACCCTGATGCTTATCGAAATGTCCGTCATGCCGAACTTGTTTCGGCACCTCACAGATAGGTAGCAGACTATACATAGTACATAGGCATAATGAGGTGCTGAAACAAGTTCAGCATGACAGTATGTTTTAATACATGTCGAGGTGTTCGTTCGCTACCTGACCGAGCACTCAGCATAACAAATATCCTTGTCATGCTGAACATGATGAAACACCTGCAAACTATGCACTTCGGACTATGCATGTCGGTCATGCATAGTTCATAGGTTCTTTGCTGCCGCTCAAAATGACAGGGTGGTGGGGTGACAGGTTGGTAGAGGTGCATCAGGGTAATCTTTTAATCCTATAAATCATGGTTCAGACAAACCGCGTTAGCGATAGTAGTGGATACCGGCCTTCGTGGTTAAGGCCCGTGCAGTATGAACGGATAGCGCGGCCGTCAGGCAACGCCCTGTGTTAGAGATTAGAGGTTAGAGATTAGAGATTAGTTGCATAGTTTGTTAAACACACCCCCTGCAGCCGCACTTTCTTACACGCCCCCTCTGCGCCACCGCTAAAGCTAAGGCGCACGCGGTCGAGAGGGGATCTAAAAAACGTACCCTCTACACCCGCTCTATCAAACACACCGCATAGGCCACAACCCCCTCTTCCCGGCCGATAAAGCCGAGTTTTTCGTTGGTGGTGGCTTTTATGGAGATGTCATCCGCGTCGATGCCGGCGGCTTTGGCTATGTTGGCTTGCATGGTTGGAATGTGCGGGTTGATCTTCGGGGCTTCGAGCGTGATCATGGCGTCAATATTGCCGATGGCCCAGCCTTTTTCTTTAAGCAGCCCGATGACGTGCTGCAGCAGGACGAGGCTGCTGATGCCGCGCCAGCGCTCGTCGGTATTGGAGAAGTGGTAGCCGATATCGCGCAGGTTGGCGGCGCCCAGCAGGGCATCGCAAATGGCGTGGAGCAATACGTCGGCATCTGAATGGCCGTAGGCGCCTGAATGGTGCTCCAGCTTTACGCCGCCCAATACAAAGGGGTGCTGCTCCTTGAGCTGGTGCACATCGAACCCGAAACCTACCCGTATTTTTCCCACAGTTATTTGGTAGCGCCGAAACCGGCTGAAAGTGTAAAACGCAATGTATTGGCCAGCGGGCTATTCTGCTGACTGGCTGATATGTACGAGAAATCGAACCCGTATTCGTGGTATTTGAAGCCAACGCCCAGGGTTAAATAGTTACGGCCACCGGTGGCAGGGTTCTGGTAATAATAGCCGCCACGCAATGCGAATACGTCGTTATACCAGTATTCGAGACCGGCAGAGTAGTAGATCTCCTTAAACTCCTGGCTGCCGCTTACATCTGAAAACGACTGGAAGATGCCCTGTGGCACGGTGATATCGGTACCGCCGCTGGAGGGCACGAGGAATTTATTGAGATCGAGCGTGAAGGTTAGCTTGCTGATATCGTCGAAGTTCCAGGTGTTGGCTGCGCCGATGCGCAGGTTGGTTGGCAGGAACTGTGCGGGCTGGTTAGGGCCGTAGCTCATTTTTGTGCCGATGTTGGAAATATCCGCGCCGAAAGCGAATTCTGCCGCATTGCCGAATTCCTGCAGATCCTTATTCCTGTAATACATGGATGCATCTGCCGCCACGGCGTTGCCCTGCCCCTGTGTAGGCGTGCCAACAGAACCATTCGACAGGTTAGAGTGGATATATCGTGCGGTTAAGCCCAGCGAAAAGTTATCGCCAAAGCTGCGGGCATAGGAAACGTCGACCGAAAACTCGGCAGGCGTAAAGGTGCCGAGTGATTCGTCGTTGTTGCCGGTAAGGTTTACCGGGCCTATATTAAAATAGCGTAAGGATGCGCCGATGCTGTTACGGTCGTCGATTTTATGGGCATAGCTAAGGTACGACAGGGTAATGTCGGGCACCAGGTTTGACAGCCATGGACTGTAGGAAGCCGACAATTGATCGTCATCCTGTATAAATGCCAGCTTTGAGGGGTTCCAGTAGTTCGCGTTAGCATCGGGCGATAATGCCACGCCTGCATCGCCGAGGGCGCCGGAACGGGAGTCGGGCGAGATGGTGAGGAACGGAACGGCGGTTGGTATAGCGTTGGCGTTACTGCCATTTGTTGACACTTGAGCAGCGGCCAAAAACGGCGCCAAAATGGCCCCAATTACTAAGCCTGCCTTACGCGTAAAAATTATCATCTAATCAATTCGGTTTTATATTTCCTGATCTCCGCAAAATTCGCTTATTTTTATTTACAAATGAGCAAACTCTTTAAATCAAAATAAATTGTATTATTGAAACTCATCAGGAGCGTTTTACGTTTAAAACTACTCAAAAGGTTTATTTATATTGACCTGCGAATTATAATAATTAGCTTTTTATACAAAAATTTATAATTTTACGTTCCATAAATCAGGAACACAACTGTAAAAATATGAAAATACTTTTTACTAAAGCTGCTTTGGTATTGTTAGGTGCGGCGGCGTTGTTAAGTGGTTGCTCAAAGCACCAGGTATCTGAAAAAACAGGTATACCTTACAACGACAGAAAAAACGGCGGATATGTAAAATTCAGGCAAACCCACCCCGCCCCGGGACCGGGTCTGATCGCTATTGAAGGCGGTACGTATGTTTTGGGCGGCAGTGCCGACCAGGACGTTACTTACGACTATAACAACGTGCGTAAACGCGTAACCATCCCTTCATTTTATATGGATGAAACAGAGGTATCAAACCAGGACTGGCTGGATTACCTGCACTGGATCAGCATCACCTTCCCGGATGACCATGAATTGTATTACAACGCGTTGCCTGATACACTGGTATGGCGCAGCCCATTGTCGTACAACGAGCCATATGTAAATAACTATCTGCGCCATCCGGCTTTTGAAGATTACCCGGTTGTGGGCGTATCGTGGGACCAGGTGCAGGATTACTGCCAATGGCGTACCGACCGTGCCAACGAGCACATATTAGCCGTAAAAGGCATTATAGCTTCGGCTGCAAATACTAAAAATGGCCAGGCGCCAAAAACCCCTGCTCCCTTCAACACAGAAATGTACCTGAATGGCCAGGATAGAGGTGCAGGTTTCGACGGTAAGAAAATGCTTCCCGATCTGAACCCGGGCGCAAAAGGCAAAGCCGTAAGGCCTGCCCGTTTGGAAGACGGTATTTTGAAACCGGCTTACAGGCTGCCAACAGAAGCTGAATGGGAATACGCAGCGTTAGCGCTTGCCGGCAATACCCAGTTTGAAAATATTAACGATAATAAAGTATACCCTTGGAACGGTTTGGGTGTACGCTCGCCTAAAAAGGCAACACGCGGTTTGATCCTGGCCAACTTTAAACGTGGCGAAGGTGACAACGCCGGTGTGGGTGGTTACCTGAATGATAAGGCCGAAATTACAGCGCCGGTACGTTCATACCCACCAAATGATTTTGGCTTATACAACATGGCAGGCAACGTGAACGAATGGGTACAGGATACTTATCGGCAGACCTCGTTTGAGGAAGTTGACGACTTTAACCCATTCCGTGGTAACCAGTTTACCAATAAAGAACTGGCTGACCCGTCGAAAGGTCTATATGCAAAAGATAAATATGGCCGCCCTATCCGTGTGGCTGCAACATCAGGCAAAAAGCTGAAATATGCCGATTACCTGGCACAATTGCAGACATCAGATTCGTTGAAGAAAGCTGCTGCCGCTGCGCCTAAAAACGCACTTGCAGGCAAGCCATATGATCCTGATGCCCGTGGTTTCAGGGATACGGTGAACAACTCGTTATACGGTACCACTACTTTGGTTAACGACCACTCTAAAGTTTACAAAGGCGGCTCGTGGAACGACCTTGCTTTCTGGCTGAACCCTGCAACCCGTCGTTTTATGGACGAGGACAATGCAAGCGCCGAAGTTGGTTTCCGTTGCGCGATGGATTTGGTAGGTTCGGATGAGATCAACCCGAATGGCAAACCGCACTTCGGTGTTAAAAAAGCTAAGCCGTTTAAAGTACAGTAAAGCTGAAAGCATAAAGACTAAAGCAAAAGGCGAGGAGTATATACTTTTCGCCTTTTTCATTTGCTATTTTTTTAACCACAGAGGGCACAGAGATTTACGCAGAGTGCACGGAGAGGATAAGGATTTTGGGTATTGTGACGAAATGCAATCTGAGATTATGGTTTCTCCAGAGCTTTTATAAACCGTACACAGAAGTAGGATTGCGTAATGAAAAAGGGGATAGTTACCACCAGGATGAGTGGAGTTGCCTCACTATCTTCAATTGAGAGCGCAATAACAGCAGCAATTACCGGAAGCAGATAGTACGTTAGCAGGATATAAAATTTATTGCTCCTCACCGCAGCATATAAATTGAGAAAAACGGTTAGCGAACAAACTGATAAAAACAAAACCCACAATATCGACAATACCGAAATAAGGGTAACAGCCTGTTTTCCGTCAAACCCGGCGGATATTTTACTATAAAAGATATGGACAAGTAATACTGTCGCAACAGCATTGATCAGCAACCCCAATGCCAGGTCTTTGGTTAATCTTTCAATGGTTTGGATCCTTGTCATAAACATCACTATTATAAGTAATTATATTCAGAATCGGAAACGGTATTGAAAGCAGAAGCTGATGGCGCGAGGGTGTTCAGAAGTGTTCGCACAGTAAGTGAACGAACAATCCATTTACCACGTCATTGCGAGCGATAGC
>JABDAU010000014.1 GCA_013289045.1 Bacteroidota bacterium
CTACATTGGTTCAACCAAAAACAATGGCTGATCGTATTCAACAGGTGATGCGTTATCAGCCAAAATTTTCACGATACGGCCTGATACTTCAGATTCGATCTCGTTAAACAGTTTCATCGCTTCAATAATGCAAAGCACGCTGCCTTCTTTTATTTCGTCGCCAACATTTACAAATAACGGCTTATCCGGGCCGGCAGAGCGGTAGAACGTACCGATCATCGGCGATTTTACAGTAATGTAGTTTGAAGTATCGGCTGCAGGGGCAACATCTGCAGGGGCATTAATATGTACGGGGGCTTCAGCCGGTATAGTAGCCGCAGGTTGCGGGGCCTGGGCCGGTGCTTGCGGCACGGTAGCGGTAACATAAGTAGGCGCCTGGTTAGTTTTGATAGTGATCTTAAAATCATTCTGCTCTATCGATACTTCGTTCACACCTGATTTGGATACGAAGCGAATAAGGTCCTGTATTTGTTTAATGTCCATGCTGAATAGTTTAAATGTGCAGATATGCTGATGTGCAAATGTGCAGATTTTTTGATTAGTTAATTATATCGGTTAAAGATGTAAAGTCTAAAAAAGTTTATAATCAGAGGTTATTGATTAACAGTATAAAATTATAAATGTTTAACAATCAAACAAGGTATAATCTTTTAATAATTATGCGGTCATGAGTTCATCTGCACATCCGCATATCCACGCATCTGCACATCACTTTATTTAGGGTCGTAGCCCCATTTCACATATACCGAACCCCATGTAAAGCCGCCGCCGAAAGCTGCTAAAATAAGGTTATCGCCTTTTTTAAATTTATCTTCCCACTCCCAAAGGCACAGTGGTATGGTGCCGTTGGTGGTATTGCCATAACGTTCAATATTAACGATCACCTTGTCGGCGGTTAAACCGGTACGGTTGGCCGTAGCGTCGATAATGCGTTTGTTGGCCTGGTGCGGTACCAGCCATGCTATATCTTCCGATTTCAGGTCGTTCCTCTCCATTACCTCTGCGGCAACGTCTGCCATATTGGTAACAGCGAATTTAAACACCGCCTGGCCTTCCTGGTAAGCATAGTGCTCTTTGGCATCCACGGTAGCGTGGCTTGCCGGTTTTATAGAGCCGCCTGCCTTTTGATGCAGGTAAGGTACACCCGACCCGTCGCTGCGCAGTATTGAATCTACAACACCATAGCCTTCGGTATTGGGCTCCAGCAGTACGCAGCCGCAGCCGTCGCCGAAAATGATGCAGGTGGCGCGGTCTTCATAGTTGATCATGGACGACATTTTATCGGCGCCCACAACCAGCACTTTTTTGTGCTTGCCGGTTTCGATAAATTGTGCGCCAACGGTCAACCCATAAATAAAACCGGAACAGGCCGCCTGCAGGTCGAAACCCCAGGCATTTTTGGCGCCGATTTTATGACCCAAAATATTAGCAGTGGCAGGGAAGGGCATATCCGGCGTAGTGGTGCAGAAAACGATCAGGTCGATCTCCTCTGCGCCGATGCCGCGCTTTTTAAGCAGGCCCTGAACGGCGGGTACGGCAAGGTCTGACGTGCCCAGGCCTTCGCCTTTTAATATGCGCCGCTCTTTGATACCGGTACGACTGGTGATCCACTCGTCGTTAGTATCTACCATTGTTTCCAGTTCCTGGTTGGTTAGTATGTAATCGGGTACATAACCATTTACAGCGGTGATAGCGGCAGTGATTCTACTCATTTTTTATTCCTTTACAGCAAATGCCTGTTTGATCTCCTCAACCAGGCCGCTTTCGTAAACATCTTTTGATAACAAAACCATGTTTTTTATGGCTTCGGGGTTTGATATGCCATGGCCAACTACTACCGAACCATTCACGCCCAAAATAGGGCTGCCACCATATTGCTCGTAGTTGAACCTGTCGAAAAATTCGTCTTTTATGCGCTTTTTGAGCGATACCACGTAGAACGACTCCGCCAGCTTAATGATCATGTTGCCGGTAAAACCATCGGTTACCAGCACATCGGCAGCACTGTCAAACAAATGACGGCTTTCCACATTACCAATAAAGTTAAACTGGTTGCTGGCCTTCATCAGCGGGTAGGTGGCCTGGGTTAGGATGTTGCCCTTCTCTTCCTCTTCGCCAATATTCACAAGGGAAACACGCGGGTTGTCGATCTTGTATACATGCTCGGCATACAGTTTGCCCAGTATGCCAAATTGCAGCAGCATATCCGGCTTGCAGTCGGCATTGGCGCCAACGTCAAGCAATACGCTTTTGCCGCCTTTCAGCTGCGGTACGATCGACGTCATGGCTGGCCTGAGCACGCCCGGTATGGTACGCACGCTAAACACCGCGCCAACCAGCATAGCGCCGGTATTGCCCGCGGAGGAGAATGCCTGGATCTGGCCTTCTTTTAAAAGCTTAAAACCCAGTGCGATGCTCGAACCGGGTTTCTGCGAAATGGCTTTAGTGGGATGTTCGCCCATACCGATAACTTCGGTTGTGTGTACGAACTCGAAATTGTCGGGGCTGTAATTAGCTTCGCTTAGTATTTGCAGGGCAGCGTCCTTATCACCGATAAGCACAAGCTGGTGGCCCGACAAAGCTTTATGAGCCTCTATCGCGCCTAAAACGGCTGCTTTAGGGGCATAGTCGCCCCCCATTATATCTAAGCCGATCTTCATCCCTAATTACTTAGGCTACGGCGGCTTTCTCTATCAGTAATTTACCGTTGTAGTAAACATTACCATCAACAGTGTAAGCACGGTGTGGCAAGTGTACAGCACCGGTAGTGCTGCAAGTAGTTAGCGTAGGGGCCTCAGCCTTGTAATGCGTTCTGCGTTTATCTCTTCTAGATTTGGAGAACTTCCGTTTTGGATGTGGCATAACTTAATTTTATTAGATCATTTAAATTTTTTGAGCGCGTCCCAGCGTGGGTCGCTTTGCTCGGTCTGTTCATTATTTACCGAAAGCTTGTTCAGGTCCTTCAGCATTTCCTTATCACAATAAGGGGTGTTCCCCTCGTCGCTGCATACCGCGTAAAACGGCACCGCAACATTTATATACTCGTAGATCAGGCCGGCAATATTGATCTCGTGATCGTTTTTGCCCAGCGTAATGATCTCTTCGTCCTCGTCAATCTCCTCTTCGCCAAACTTGGCAATCTGCTGCTCGCGTATATCAACCGGGTGCGGGAAAGCACTCAGGCAACGGTCGCAATTCAGGTCTACATCGCCGGTGATGTGAAAGTTGAGGATGATCATCGTCTCCTGCCTGTCCAGCTCCACCCCGCATTTAAGGTTGGCCTTTTTCACCAGCGAATACTCGAAGTCGTTAAAAAAGCTATCCGTTATGTCATATTCAAACACATGTTTACCCAGCTTAAGGCCGGTAAAAGGAATGTCATATGTGCGCAGCGATTTCAATGAGCAACAATTAGCCCGCAAATGTAAGGGAATTTTAGCACATAGGAAAGTATTTTTTTGAATTTGGCAGAGGGAGTGGTTGTGAGGGGAATTTTATGCGTGCATAGCTTTTAAGTTAGCAGTTTGGGGTGGTAGTAGCAGTTGCAGTTTTTGGGAAAGCGTAATGCGTGGGGCTTGGGGGATGTTTGTGGATTAACCGCAGAGGGCGCGGAGGTTTACACAGAGGGCACAGAGGGTTTCCTGATCTCTGATCACTGATCTCTAATTAACTAAACAGGGCGTTGCCGCAGCCCGCGCTGAAGCCCTCGAAGCGGCCCGGGCTTTCCGCTCATACGCCTGCAGGCCTTAAGCGCGAGGCCGGTATCCGCGGCAATCCCTAACGCATTTTTTGTCTGAACCATGATTAAACAGATTTAAGGATTACCCTGATGCTACCAGCCCGTCATTGCGCGGAGTGAGCAGGATTGTGTGAGCGAATGACAAAGCAATCTCTGCGTTTACAGGTTAGTTCGCTTACCTGAGCGCGGGCCACAAGTGGGGACACTTGCGGCAGCGGGGGGGATATTTAATAGGACACACGAATCGCATAGGGGCTTTATCCCATTTTTTTATTTTTATCCGCCGGGCCTACAGGATTTGGATCGACTCCTTCCCGAATCAGTCGGATGGGCGGCGGCGTTGGTTTGGTTGTGTCTTGGTTTTTTGTCTTTGCCATAGCTATTTGTATCTTTTGCAATTTCGGAAATTCGAACTGTATCCGTCAGGCGGACTTTTTGAATCTTTTCCTTCCCTTTTTCTACGCCAAAGTTAACAGCGAAAGGAGCGATTAACAAAGCTAACGAAATAAAAGCATAAATCATAAATTGATGGCACCTAAAGCGTTGGAACATTTTATCCTCATTATTCCGCCTGTTAATATCCGATCCTTCTATAAATAAAGATATCAGATACTTTTCAAAATCGGCTTTTGCATCTTCTATGTGTTTGTTATGTGATTGATAATATTGAAGCAATTCCTGGTAGTAGTCGTCTAATCCTTTAGACATAGGCAAATAGGCATATTGATAGCCATGCTGAAAATCTGACAATGCTTTTGCAAGGTGAAAAATAGATCGGCTCAGCAAATAAAAGGTACAACAACCGATTAATATAAATATAACCGAAAGTATCCAGTTGTCCGAATAAACGAAATTGGTTGTCGCATAAAATAGTCCGGCAACAATAGCACTTAGTATTCCGATCGGTGTCGAAAGAGAAGAATTAATCTCATTTTTCCGATCGAGTGAACGGTCATACTGATCTTTATAAAATTCAGACTGATCCAATTGCCTTATTAACTACGGAAAGGATTTATAAGTTCTGTTATAAACACAATGCCCGGGGCTACCGGCTTTTCGTCTTTTTTTTGAGCTTTAGCATCATTGTTTATTACGGCTGCTTTTGCTTTTGGCGTTGTATCTTGCTTTTTATTTTTCTTTGCCATTTGGGTTTGGTTTAGTATTTATAAATATAAATATTTACCTGATATTTTCAAAAATCTGGTTTTTAAATTTATTTATTGACTATGCTTTCTGATCACATGGCCGTATCTGGCGCGAGCAATAACGGACTGGCTTGGGGCGCAAAGGCTACTCGCGCCAGAATTAAGAAGAAAATCACTAAGTTGGCGTATTTTGTTTCTATTTTCTGTTTCCGCAGGGTCTCTCGCAGAGGACCCTGCGAAGGTAGAGGAGGTATTGCATGTACTATCTTCATGAAATAGCACAATAGTATTCCCTTGCACATGCATAGCGTGTTCTTCACTTCGTTCAAAATGACAGTATTGTTTTATTAGGAACGCCCGCCGCTGGATGAGCTTTGGGCTGAAAAGTGGCGGCTGACTGTGCGGCGCGGACTTGTGTAGCCAGCTTTTGACGGGCAAAGGCCTTGTGCGGCAAAAAAGCATTTCAAGCGGCTTGATCTTTTGCTACTTTTCTATCAAGAGAAAAGTAGTAGCCTCAGCGGCAATGAGCGGTGAAAGGAATAGGTAACAAAGCGGTAATTAGCGAAATTGCCTAATGAAGCATAGTTCGTTATCTTTAAACGCAGAGATTGCCACGTCGTTGCGCTCGCGCTGTCCTGTTCACTTCTCGCAATGACGTGGTGGATGATAAGCGGTGTCGAAATAGTATCAGGCTAATCTTTTAATCTGTTTAATCATGGTTCAAGACTAAATTCCGGGAGACCTATGCACTTATGCTTCACTTCGACAAGCTCAGTACAGGCTTGTGCCTCAGCATGACAACGCTCTTTGTCTTCTGAAATAGCATCAGGGTAATCCTTAAACGGCGAAGCCCTCTTGAGCACCTTTAAAAATAAACAACTGCGAAAAATCCGTTTAATCATGGTTTAGACAAATTCCGTGAGGCCTTTGTGTTGTTTCATAATATGGTACCGGAACAAATATTATGCCTTAGCTCAGAGATCTTAAACCCGCGTCCCTTTACCGCAGCACCAAACTCACCCCACCCGCATACCGCGACTGTGCCGTATTCATAAACCCGGGCGAAATACTGAGCGATGACAGCGCCCGCTTTTTTTTGCCGAGATGGTAGGTCTTGTTTAAATAAGATGCGGTTACAGGCGCATCGATGGCGGAGTATATGTACGATGCGAAAAAGGGCACCAGCAGGGCGACCGTTACGCCATCGTGCGGGTGCGATGTGTTGTTACTATGGTAAACCTCAGCCGCGCCGAACGACAACGCCCATACGCCAAGCAGAACGCCGCCTTTCAGGTATTGTTTATTATACATCTGCCCGAGGCCGGCAATGTATAACGACAGTGCACAGGCCAGCACCGGGCTGCGTTTGTGGATGTTTTGGTATTTCAATGGGATGCTGGTTGTATCGGCTTTAGCTTTGGAGGTATCGGCAGAGGCTGCGCCGTTCTGTTGTGCCTGTGCTGTTAATACGCAAAGGGATAAGAGCAAAACAATGAATACTTTTTTCATCAGGGTATATTAAAATTGTGACGGGGTGATTAAACTTAGGCGTTTTGTGCGGATATAGCAAGAGGATATTTAATTTATAAACCCGGGTTGGTTTGATATACACCCTGTCTTGTCCTGAAATAGGTTTACATAACAGTAAACAAAAATGGAGAGATATTCAAAAGTGTTTGGCAGTAAATGGCAAAGCCAGTACAGCGAGGAGTTTAAGCGTAAAGTGTGTCAGGAATATTTGGAGGGACAGGATAGCCGTACGACGGTTGAGAGGCGATATAAACTAGGTAACAGCCGCATCGCATTTTGGCTAAAATCATTTGGAATGGAGATGAAGAAGCCAATTTATTTATCTTCGTATGTTATGCCAGTAAAGAAAGATCAGGATGTTCCGGCTGACGACAGCGCATCGGTTAAGCTATTAAAAAAGCAACTGGAGGATGCATTGTTGGAAAAAGAACTCTATCGTAAAATGATAGAAGTAGCTGAAAGAGACCTTAAGATCAATATCCGAAAAAAGTCCGTTACCAAGTAATCCGTGAAATTAAAGACAGCTATCCCAGGGTTAGCCTGGTGAAATGCTGTTGCTTACTTGGTATAACCCGACAAGCTTATTATCAGCATTTTTGGGAAACGGAAGCGATAAGCTTTGAACAGGAAATCGTACTAAATGAGGTTCGTAAAATAAGATCTGTACACCCGGTTATCGGTGGTAAAAAGCTGTATGTTTTATTGCAGGATTTTTTGCTTGAACATCAGATAAAAATGGGCAGGGATGCTCTTTTTGATCTGCTTGCAGCTCATTATCTGTTAGTTCGTAAGAAACGGCGAAGGGTACATACTACTCAGTCCTTCCATTGGTTAAGAAAATGTTTATAATAAGCTAAGGCCACATATGAGTTGCAATATGCTTACACCTGAAATGGTGCATCAAAATAACATACCTGTACAACGAAATTGGAAAACTTATTATAAATCAAAAAATGTGGATCTGTAAACCTATTTTAGGACTAATAAAAAATGTAAACATATATCAGGATTTATCAATTAACCTGTAAACTTATTTTAGGACGATACACCCCATATCTGGCGCGAGTGTGCAGCGTTGACATGTGTGCTGTGCACTCGTGACTTTCTTTTTAATAACAATAAGAAAAAGTTCGCATACCTGCAAAGTCAGAGATTGCCATCCTTCGGCAAGCTCAGGACAGGCTCTGTTGCGCTCTTACTGTGTAGCCAAACGCTACGAATTGCTACAAAAACACACAGAAAAACGCTACGAAATGCTACACTTTGCTACAGGGTTAGTAAATTTAAATACCTGATATACAACTATGTATATATTTAAAATATCATAATCCTGCATAATTAAAATGCTACACTTTTTGCCGAAAAATGATTAAAAAATGGTAAATATTGAGGCAGTATAGCCTAAATTTAGCCAACTATCATGAAACTGCCACTGCTCACCACTGCTACTTTCCCATCCCACATCCCGGCACGGCATTTGCCTTTAATACACCATGTGGAAAGTATTGATGATTGATGACAATCCTGTGGAGCACCTGATTGTGAGGCGGATGAGTGAGCGCGACCATCTTTTTGAATCGCTTGATTGTGTGGATGATGCCGGCGAGGTGCTGGCCGAACTCAGGAGAAATGAGGAAACCTTTTCCCGCTTACCGGATATTATTCTACTCGACCTGCAAATGCCCCGCATGAGCGGCTGGGAGTTTATGAAACGACTGAACGATTTTTACCGCGACCTGAAAAAGAAGGTCGATGTGTATGTGCTGTCGTCATCGGTAAGTGAGTCGGACCGCAGGGCGAGCATGAGCTACCCGTTTGTAAAAGGGTTCTATATAAAGCCCATGACCAGCAATTTGCTTCAAGAATTAAGCGAGGTTAATCAATAGTTTAACTTATTAACAACCGATAGTTGTGTGATTTCCTTTCCTATTGGTTTGGTAATTATTTTTGTGTTAACAAAAACCTATGGACATATTTAGCCGATACCTATATTACATTTACCGTAGCCAGGAGATCTTTGCACGGTTAAATTCATTGCGTGGTTTTTGTGGTGACAAAGACCTTTCTCAAAGGATCCGTCGTTCTTCAGAAAATATCACCACCACGCTGATGCGCCACATTGCCGAACTGGATGTTGACGAAACGCTTTCTACATTTTACAACGAGATAGTTGATGGCAACGATCTTTCCGTCATTATTGAACTCTATGAGCACTTTGGCGACCTGATCAACGCGCGTTATAATTCGCACTTAAAACCGCGCAGTTTTGCCGCCGATTTTGTGGCGCTTGAGGTGGAGCTGGTCTGCCTGAAACTGCTGGTTTCCGAATTGGAAGAACACCTGACCGCCGGGATCGAACTGATGTTGCCTGAAGGTTATTAGGATTTTTAAGCCGCTCTTAAATAGCCGTTAACGCTGGCAACCATTTCATCCACGTTAAAAGGTTTGGCAATAAACAGGTCGTGCTTGCCCAGTTGGTCGGGGTCGGCAGCAGCAGAAACTAATATCACGGGGATCTTCTTCAATTCGGGATCGGATTTTAGCTGACCGCATATTTCACGCCCGTCAAAACCATCCAGCATTACATCGAGAATAATGAGGTGCGGTTTTACCTTTCGTATGTTTTCAAGTGCATTCCGACCGGAATAAACTACTATCGGGTTATAGCCCTCCATCTCTAGCAGCAGGCCAATCACCTCGGCAATGTCCTTATCATCATCAATGATCACTATTTTTTGTTTCGCGCTGCGCATGTTGTTTCGTTAGTGCAAATCTTTTGCCAGTATGAGTGTAAGGGTACAATTATTAATGATTTTATTCCGGGTTATCAATCGCAATATAAAGAACAGCGCTTACCTAATAGTTTACCCAAGTTAAACATCGAGAAAATCTTTAAAATCTGTTTAATCCTGGTTCAGACAAAAAAAAAGGCGATGATCACTCACCGCCTTTCCTATATATCTTTTATAAAGAATTAGTGCATCAATGACTGTTCTTCGTAATCAACCGAAGTTAAGCCGCCTTGCGGGCGTGCAAGCGGTGTAGGCGTAGTGAAAGGTGATTTATGGGTGAATAAACCAAGGATCACCAGCAAACCGCCGAATACTACCTGCGGCCACCAGATCAGGTCGCTAAAGCCATAAACAAATGGTGAAGCAAACAGGAATGAACCTACCAGCACATCCTGGAAAAAGTGCATCTGTAAAGGAAACTGCCTGATAACGCCGTGGCTGTTATTGCTAAAGAATGCCATAACCAGCTGTAACCAGCCGATAATAAGTGGTAAAAACAATGCAGCGCCAACGGCTGGTTCTTTGTAAATTAGAATGCCGTTGCTGTCATGTATATACCATGGGGTCAGCATCAGTGCCGCACCGATCAGGTAATTCAATACCCCGTAAAATTTGGTCGAAATGAAAGGTTTCATTTTAAATATTCTTATAAGCTTAATGCGCCTGCTAAATTAATAAATATTGTTTTGCTTTGTTTGAAAGATTTAAAATTTTTACGAAAACGGGTGAGCTATCGCAAAATTTCCTTGATATCATCAGCCGTAAGCGACTTGATAAAGCTCTCCTCCGTTGTAATAAGCGACCGCGCCATACCCAGCTTACGCTGCTGCAGGGCCAGTATTTTTTCCTCAACCGAGTCCTTGGTGATGAACTTATAAATGAACACATTTTTGGTTTGGCCGATGCGGTGCGTACGGTCTATCGCCTGCTGCTCAACGGCCGGGTTCCACCATGGGTCGAGAATAAACACGTAGTCGGCTTCGGTAAGATTGAGGCCCACGCCGCCGGCTTTGAGCGAGATAAGGAACACACGCGTTTTCGGATCTTCCTGGAACTGCTTTACCACATCGCCGCGGTTTTGCGTGCTGCCGTCGAGATAGGTATAGTTGATGCCTTGTGTATCGAAATATTCTCGGTAGATGGTGAGCTGCTTTACAAATTGCGAGAAAATAAGCACCTTATGACCGCCATTCAGCACGTTGGTAAGCGTATGCGTCACGTTCTCAAACTTGCCCGAATCGCCTTCATATTCGCTGTCGATCATGCTTGGATGATTGGCGATCTGCCTTAGTTTGATGAGGCCCTGCAACACCTGGATCTGCGTTTGCGCGTAAGTGCCGTCTTCCAGGCTCTTGAGCAACTCATTACGGTATTCCGATTTCACCTTTTCATAAACCGCCGACTGCTCCTCGCTCATTTTGCAATACAGCAGCGTTTCTGTTTTTGGCGGCAGTTCGGTTGCCACCTGTTCTTTGGTGCGGCGCAGCACGAAAGGTTTGATCAGCGCCTGCAGCTTGCGGGCTTTTTCTTCATCCTTTTTGCGTTCGATAGGCTGCACAAATTCGTTCTGGAAATATTGCTGCGTACCCAGCAAACCGGGGTTAATGAACGACATCTGCGTCCACAGGTCATTCACCGAATTCTCTACCGGCGTACCGCTCAATATCAGCTTAAAGCGCGATTTGAGCTGCTTAACCGACTGGTACGATTTCGATGATGGGTTTTTAATATTCTGGCTTTCATCCAATATCACGTAATCAAAATAGAAGGAGCTGAGCAGGTCGATATCGATACGGCTGATGCCATAGGTGGTGACGATCACATCATAATTGCTGAACACCTCAGGCGTTTTATAGCGCAGCGCACCGGTATGCACCATCATGCGCAGCTTTGGCGCAAACTTTTTAGCCTCATTGAGCCAGTTATAGATAAGCGAGGTAGGCATGATCAACAGCGACACGCTTTTGCTGCCTGCCGCCTCGGTATCTTCCTTATGCTTTTGCAGCAGGGCCAGCGTTTGTACGGTTTTACCCAAACCCATGTCATCCGCCAAACAACCGCCAAAATGGTAATCCTTTAAAAAATGGAACCAATGGTAGCCGGCTTTTTGGTACGGGCGCAAATTACCCTTAAAATGCTGCGGCAGCGCCACATCTTCCATCGCCTCAAAATCTGTAAGCTTTTGCAGCTTGCGGCTCATGGTTACGTTGGCCATTTCTCCTTCGGCAAGGTCGGTTACCAGGCCGATATGATGACGTTTTAATCGCAGGCCATCACCTTCGCTGAAATGCAGCAGGTTACCGTATTGCGAGAACCATTTTTCCGGGATCACGGCTATTTCGCCGGATGGCAGCGTAAACTCTTTCCGATGATTGAGGATATGATTTTTCAACTGGATGAACGGAATGCTATACGGCCCGAAAAACACTACCGCGTGAATATCGAACCAGTCGTTTTGTTCGCGTACCTCGAGGTCTATCCTTGTTGAGCCGAATACATAGCGTTTACCGCCTTCGGGTTGTTCTATCACAAAGCCGTCGGCTATCAATTTATCATGATGCTGGTTGAGCCACTCGAATACCGAAAATGACTGATCTTCGTCGTTATCGCCGCCGGCTACTTCCAGGTTTTGAAAGAGCGAGGAAACCGTTTTAAGGCCGAGTTCTTCCAGGTCGCGCAGCTTGTTCTTCTCCCACGTAAGTGAGCGTTTAATGCGATGGAAAACAGGTTTATCACCCGTTAGGTCCATCGTTACCGAAACATGCCTGCCATCCCCGAAAGGGAAAATATAGTGTGAATATTTAAAGCTCAATTGTAGCTGCGAGGTGCCGCCTTCTACATATATCGGTTTCAGGATGGGCGTACCTTCGTGCTTTTCGGTGTTGATGATAAAGCCCTCGGCATATACATTATGTTTTTCGATAAGCGGGATCACAAACTTCTCGAAATACGAAACCTCCGACTTTCGCTCGATAGAAATATACCGCCTGTTAAGGAAGGGCAGCAGCTTTTTACCTTCCATCTCTTTATCAAAATAATACAGCGTATCGTCCAGCAGCATCCAGGCTGGCTGGTTACAGATGATCTCGGCATTTTTAAACATGAATTCGATCCGCAAACCCTGGTATTTGATGGTCGGGAAATACCTGATCTCGGTATCGTCGCGCCTGAAATGGAACAGCACCGAAACCGGCTCAGTGGCGATGTATACCCTGCGCTCGGCCGGGTAGCCCTCTTTGCTCATCACAAATATTTGTTTGCTTACGAGTAATTCGAGCGCATCGGCCATGCGTTTTTCCATCTTGGGGCGTATCACCTCAAATAGCTTTTCATTAAAGATCTTGGTGAAAAACTCGAACGGCCGGATAGGCTTTTTGTGGTAACGCTTGATAATGTTACCCTGCTCCAGTTCTTCCAGGATTTTGATGAGCTTATAGTCGGTTTCATCTAAACATTGGCTAAACTCTTTGGCTGTGGTAGAAAAAAGGCGCTGATGGGTTAGCGAAAATTCGCCGTTGGGATTGAGCTGGACGATGTGCGGCTCGATCACAAAACCAAGGTAGTCATGCCGGGCTATGGCATAAATGATCTGGCAAGGTTTGGTACTATCGACGCGTAGCATACTATTAACTCAAAAATTTATAGAAGCTACACAAAGAAAAAATTCAAACGTAAACAGTTTTTGCAGCATTTGAAAGGAAATAGTGTTAAATAATTATTAACAATGATTTTTTGAGGGGAAAGGTTAAGGGTGAAAGGTAAAAGGTTGGGATTACGGCTATTTTTAAAATTCCCTCCCAAGGGAGGGGTGAGGCTGGAATGAGCGCAAAGGCAGGGAGGGGGTTTAGCAAACTTTGCATAGTTGATTACCCCTTCCCTACACCCTCCCATCCGCGTGCCGCCGAAGCTTTAGCGGAGGAGCAGGGAGGGAATCGCACAGGCCCGCGCTTTTACCTTTCACCCTTAACCTTTCGCCTCCTTCCCACCTTCCCCATTGTAACAATTTTGTTATTAACACTTTATCGCATTATAGCCGATTAATAATAAGTTTGCGTAACTGATCTCATTATTGACTATGAAGAAAAAATTACTCTACACATGCTTGCTTGTGGCGGGTGTAACCGGTTACACCTGTGCGCAGGAACCGGTTGATACCGCCATGATGCGCAAGATCCGCAACGAAGGCCTTAACCACTCACAGGTAATGAACACCGCCTTCTATTTAACAGATGCTTCCGGCCCGCGAATTTCCGGCTCGCCTGAATTGAAACACGCACAAGATTGGGCCGTGAACCAGCTTACCCAATGGGGACTGGTAAACGCCAAACGCGAGCCCTGGGGTAAATTTGGCAAAGGCTGGGAAGTGAAGAAAAATTATGCCGCCATTACGGTGCCCTATTACCATGCTATTATAGCCATCCCAAAGGCCTGGACACCCGGCACCAACGGCCCTATAACTTCTGATGTGGTTGTGGTAAAAATTGATTCGGCTGCCGATTTTGCCAAATACAAAGGCAAGCTGGCCGGCAAGATTGTGATTAGCGACGTACGCGCAAATGTTGAGCGCACCTTTAAAGCCGATGCAGAACGCGTAGCCGATACCGCATTAACTACCCTTGCCAATGCCAAACCGCAAGGTAACGCACGCCGTGCATTCGACCCTAACTCGCCGGCATTCGCTGCAAGGCGTAAATTATTTGCCCTGCGTGCACAAATAAGCGAATTCTTTAAAAGCGAAAACGTGGTATTGGTATTGAGCCAGGCACGGGGATCCGACGGCACGGTATTTACCACCAATGGCGCATCATACGCCGATACCGCACACGCTGTAGCCCCTGAATTAGAAACCAGCGGTGAAGATTACCAACGCATTTTACGCCTCGCGAAAGCAGGTATAAAAGTGACCATGGAGGCCGATATTAAAACACAATTTTACACCGACGATCTGAATGGTTACGATGTGGTTGGCGAAATACCGGGCACCGATAAAAAACTGAAAGACCAGATAGTAATGCTGGGCGGTCACCTCGACTCGTGGCATGGCGCAACCGGCGCAACCGACAACGCCGCAGGTAGCGCAGTAATGCTGGAAGCAGTACGGATACTGAAAACATTGGGCGTGAAACCGCGCCGCACCATCCGCATCGTATTGTGGAGTTCGGAAGAGCAGGGTTTATTCGGCTCGCAGGGCTATGTGAAAAATCATTTCGGCGACCCGAAGACCATGCAGCTATTGCCTGAACAGGCCAAAGTATCCGCTTACTACAATCTCGACAACGGCGCGGGCAAGATCCGTGGCATTTACCTGCAGGGCGATTCGGCAGTAGGCCCGCTGTATAAATCATGGCTGGCGCCGTTTAACGATCTGGGCGCAACAACCGTTACCATCCGCAACACCGGCAGCACCGACCACGTATCGTTCGACGCGGTAGGCATCCCGGCATTTGAGTTCCTGCAGGACGGACTGGACTACGGCACCCGCACCCACCACAGCAACCAGGACACTTATGATAAACTCGACCAGGAAGACCTGTCGCAGGCTGCCGTAATTGTAGCCGCGTTTGTGTATAACACCGCACAAAGAGATGAAATGATAGCAAGGAAACCTTTGCCTGCTCCGCAGACGGCAAGGTAATATAGATTTAATTGATGAGGGAAGGCCCTGCGAGAATTCGCGGGGCTTTTTTCATAGGAGTGCCATGCTCAAACCCGTGTATGCTATTTTTTACTTCTATACATTATAAAAATCGGGAGTCAGATAAAAAACTGTGTCGACAAAAAATAGTATTCCATTGTTTGACAGGACGTTTTCGTCATGCAAGTCCTCGAAGATAAGTCCGAGTTCACGATGGAGATAGTCGTTATTTCGTGTATTTTCAAAGCCGTTATATTCCAAAAATTTTCTTACTGCGCCGAGGTCTGTTGGCTGAGAAGTTACAACAAACTCCTGTTTTACTACAGCATATAATTCTTCGCCAATTGTTTTAAAACCAAGAAAGCTATAAGCAGTTGTCGGAAAGAAAAAATTGTGAACAAGCAGGCTGTTAAAATAGTCAAGCCAGGATTCGTAAAAGACACCTCTGTTAGTTTTAATTACATAGGCGTTATCAAAGCGATAAACTTTTTGTTCTGCACCTTCACTCAAGAAGTCACTTTCATGAATTAATTCTTCATAGAAAAGATTTTCTCTTGTAGCATAAGCTAAGATGGCTGCTGTTTCTTTATTTTGGAATTGCTGCTGTTTTTCAGGAAAGAAACTTGCTTCCGCATATCCTCTAAGGAAACTTTGGGTTTTTTTGAGTTGGCTTGTTTCGCCAATTGGTCCATCTCTGAGAATGATATGTTGTAATTCATCTTTGATGCTTTTCATTAATATTATTCAAAAATACTATTTTAGAATCACTTAATAAATAAAGTGCATCGCAATTCAATTGCTAATATTTTCATTCATATATATGAAGTTTATAAACGTTCGGTTTGCTTCAACTTCTTATTCTTCATACTCCTCCGGCCGGAAACTTTTTTTGCCCGGGCTATCAACACGACATATAAATTTAAGCAACACGCAGCCTAGTAGCATAACCGCAATACTGCCAACCCAAAGCGAGTAACCGATACGGATATTTGTTATGTTAGATACTCCGCCTGCCTCGTTAATCATCACGTCTTTGCAAAGCAGGAAACCTAAAGCCATGGCCATTGCCATAGCGCCTGCATACAACGATCTGCCGGGCTTTCTTGCTATTACTACCCATGCAAACCATAAAGCAGGATTTGCCAGCCATGTCAGGCCCGCAGCTGAAGAGAAAAAGCCAAAAAAACCCGAGATCACCAAAGCTGCACCCTGACCGGTATCGCCCGGCGCATTTTCGGTATCAAAACAGGGCTGCGTTAATGCAACCATAAACAGCGCTATGCTTAGCGTCCTGATGATATTGGGCAAAATACGCTGTTTATTGAACATGATAGGGTGAAATTAAGTAAAATAGCTTATAGGCGCTATAGCGCTTATGATCGCTGCTATTATTTTTCACATTCGCAGGGGCGAAGGGAGGTATTAATATAATGGTTGCAGCGGTGTCGCTGTTTATTGTTTGGGGGAGATAGTGAAAGGCTAGCCCTTTCTGTTACGCTATCTTGAATTCCTGTTTGCAAAGGCGTATGCAGCATAAGCCATAAATTGTAAAAAGCTCCAGGAACAACATAAAGATCGCCGGCGAATAATGGATAGCCTGGAATATGTTTGCAGGCGGCCATACATCGCCTAAATACCTTAAACCATTAAAAAGCAGGTTGAAAAGCCATACCAGTACATAAGATGTAGTAAGCACACGGGCTTTCACAAACGACTGCCTGCCTTCATCTGTTTTTATTTTGCGCCCGCTGATGTAACAATAAACAAGGGGCAAAACACTTACCAGCAACAGCATCGCCGTCATTGTAACCCGTATGGGTTTAGTATGCGGCAAAGAAAAGCTGACGGCCAGTAAAAAACCCATCACTATAATATTTGCCGGAGTAAGATATTGCTTAAAACTGCGCCACATAGCCGCCCTTAGCTTGCTGCTATAAGAAGACTGATATTGCTTAACTATCTCTTCAAAGGGCCATAAGCCGGGGAATTGTGTATGGACGATCTGATTATACAACGTTGCTATATCGGCTTGGTTGGCATTCGTTCGTTCGTTTTCGGCGGCGCTAACCAGGTGGTCCTTCAATTCATCATAGATTTCCTGGAACTTGATGTTCTGGTTATCCAGCTGTTCATCAATGTAGTTTATTTCCTGCCCGGTCAGTTTCATTCCATTGAAGGTTTTAGGGTTAATAAATTTTGTAGCTGCTCAACAAAAGCCCGCGCCTCATCCAGCTTGCTGGTAACCTGTTCGCCGCCCTGTTCGGTTAAACTGTAATATTTGCGGGCGCGGCCGTCCACAATTTCGGTGGAGGTTTGCAGAAAACCCTCGCCCTCGAGCTTATGCAGGGCAGGATAAAGCGCGCCTTCGGTAAGCACTATCTCACCGGCGGTAATTTCCTTCACTTTTTGCGTGATCTCATAACCATACATCCTGGTATTATCTTCCAGCAATTTAAGTATAATGGTTTGTACGGTGCCTTTCAGTAGGGGGTTTACGCTCATCAATAGCAAATATAAAACAAAATTACATACATAAAATAATTAGGTATGTAATTTATTTGTATTAAAACAAAAAAGCCCTTTGAAGTTGTGCTAACACAGATGCTTAATCGGGCTATTTCAACAGCTTTCAGAAAACTGATAAAACAAAAAACCCCTCAGATTTCTCTGAAGGGTCTTCTTTCTGTGGGAGCTACTGGGTTCGAACCAGTGACCCTCTGCTTGTAAGGCAGATGCTCTGAACCAGCTGAGCTAAGCTCCCCTGCTTTTGGGACTGCAAATATAGGAGCATAGCGGCATTTTGCAAAAATTAATTTAAATTTTTTGTAAAAAACTCATTAATAGACCATTACAGATGCAATGACGCTGATATTGCAGTAAATACTTTAGCGGGGACGTTATGTTGAAGCAAATAATTAATGTTGATTATATTTGTATAATGAGTTCATACAAGTTGGACCGGACAGCATTTAAGGCCCAAACCGCAGAAGAAGCCACCAAAAACCAGGCAGCTTATTACAAAACGCTTACCTGGCAGGAGCGCCTGCGCATTGCTAATTACCTTAACAGTGTGGCTTATAATTACCCGGAAAACGAGCCTCCTAAAATGGACAGGACCGCGTTTAGCATGAGAAAAAGGGAGGATTAAACAGCTAATTTATCAGCAACTTATACCCGCGCCCATGCACGTTAATGATCTCCACATTCGGGTCATCGCGCAGGTATTTTCTTATTTTACTTAAAAAAACATCCATACTGCGGCCGTTGAAATAGTTGTCATCATGCCAGATGTTCAGCAGGGCTTCTTCTCTGGTGAGCACTTCGTTTTTGCGCAGGCAAAGCAGGCGCAGCAGCTCAGCTTCCTTGGTAGAAAGCTTTTGGTGTACATCGTTTATGGTTATCACCTGGTTGGTGTAATCAAATTCGTACTTGCCTATTTTGAAGCTCGATTGTTTTTCTTCTTCCTTTTTACCGGATGCTTCACTTCGCTTTAATAACGCATTTATGCGCAGCAACAGCTCTTCTATGCGGAAGGGTTTGGTGATATAATCGTCACCGCCAAGGTTAAATGCCTGCGTTTTATCCTCGATCATACTCTTCGCGGTAGCGAAAATGATAGGCACCTGGGCATTGATCTTACGCACCTCCTTGCCCAGGGTAAAACCATCCTTTTTAGGCATCATCACGTCCAGTATCAGCAGGTCGTAATCGTTTTTGGTGAATGCCCGTAAACCTTCGTCACCATCCTTACATAAAACCACGTCGAACTTGCCTTTCAGCTGCAAATAGTCCTGCAGCAACAAGCCCAGATTCGGGTCATCTTCAACCAATAATATTTTTTTCATGCTTTTTTAGTCCGGAAGTCCGAAAAGTCGGGAAGTCCGGAAGTTTATTTTTTATATAGTGCTTATGCCTTTTATCTTTCGGACTTCCCGACTTGCGGACTTTCCGACTTTCTTCATCTTCCGGACTTCCCAACTTTTCGGACTTCCGGACTAACTTCATGCCAACGGAAACCGCAGCTCAAAATCCGAACCTTTATCTTTTTCAGAGCGTACGCTGATCACGCCGTTCAGCTTTTTCACTATCGTATTCACATAGCTCAGGCCCAGCCCAAAACCTTTAACATCGTGCAGGTTGCCGGTTGGTATACGATAAAACTGCTCAAATATTTTGGTCTGCTGGTCGCGGCTCATGCCTATGCCTTTGTCGGCAACTTTTATCAATATCTGGTCGCCGCGGTTTGCGCTGCTGATGGTTATCTCCGGCGTGTCGTTGCTGTATTTTATGGCGTTGTCTATCAGGTTATAAATAATGTTGGAGAAATGCAGTTCATCCGCTAGCACGGTGGCATTTACAGCTTCAAGTTGTAGCGTAAGCTTTACCTCATGCTTTTGCAGCTTAAGCGCCATGCTGTCGATCACGATATTGATCATCTCATTAACATCCAGCGGCCTTTTATCCAGCTTAAAATCGTTACGCTCTATACGGGCAACATTCAGCACACGTTCGATATGACTGCCAAGACGCGCATTTTCTTCATAGATCACATTGGCCAGCCTTGCAATCCTCGACTTATCGGCAACAATCTCTGCATCCTTTAAAGCTTCACTGGCGATCATGATGGTTGATACCGGCGTTTTAAATTCGTGCGTCATGTTGTTGATGAAATCCGTTTTCATTTCGGAGATCTTCTTCTGCCTGATGATGGAGAAAATAGTATATCCGAAGCAAAAGATGAGTACAGCAATCAAACCGCCGGTAGTTGCCAGCGAGGCGGTCATGCGGCCGAGGATGAGCGAGTTTTTTTGCGGGAAGGAGATCCGGATCTTACCGGGGTCGCGTATTACATCCTTGCCGAATATAGAGGTTTGATAAATGGCCTTGGTAAATTCGGGTTTAGCAACCGTGGTATCCATCGCTTTGGAAAATATAAGCGAATCGTTAGCAGTAAGCACCTCATAACTAAACGAAAGGGGTATGCCGTTATTACGCAGCTCAAAGCGGAGCAGCGAATCAAGCAATGTATAATTTATACGCCGGGTTAACGGCTGGTCCATGCTTTGATATTCCTGCGCCAGGTTAGCAAATACCGCAGACGATTGCACATGCCCTGTTTTCAGGTTCGCCAGCGAATCGGCAGCCAGCATGCGCTGTACCAGTTTAAACTGATGCTCGGTTTGTTTGCGTACCTGTTCCCGTTGCCATGCCGGGTTTATTTGCGGCACCGAGAGCACTTGTTTTCCCAATTGGGGGTCGATATACACGTAGCGTAAGGTATCGTATTTGTGCAGTTTTTGCGGTTTCTTTGCCTGGCTGGCTGGTTTTGGCGAGCGCGTGATGACAGGGGTATACCTTACGTGCTCACCCAACTCATCCGAATATTCATCTATCTTTATCTGGAATTTGATATCGCCATTTTCAAGCATGGTTTCCATGTCGTCATCCATCTTACGGTTGGCAACCATGCGTTTCAAACTATCCCGCAGCATTGCTATACGCCGCTCGCGGTGGGTAAAGTGTTTTTTTACTGTTTTAAAAGGTCGGTCTGTATCGCTGGTAATACTGGTTGTGGTTTTAATAACGCCGTAACTGAAATTGGTTTGTTGTATCTGGTTCTTCGCCCTGGCGTTCATAAAATTCATGGCGTCCTGTTTGTCAATTTTCGCCACCACATCGCTTAATGCCTCGCGTACAGAGCGGTCGAACAATTCCGACTGCATAATGTACGTTTGCGAAAGGAAATATAACTGCATAGCCACCACTCCCAGCAACGCTATACTCATCAGCCCCACTATAATGGTTATGCTTTTCTTTTTCATGTTTGTAACAAATTTATTCGAATTAGGTGGAGAGCGGTCGCTTTTAACAATTTTTAACAAAATTTAATGTTCATTAATGGATTGGGCGATAACCGTTTACTACTTTTGACCAACAATAATTCAATACAATATGAAAAAGCGCATATTTAACCCCGGATTTGAATTCATTTTTACCCTGGCAATACTGGCAATACTTGGCTTACCGCCACTGGTAATGGCCCAAAGCAACAAAGACCTGCAAATATCCATCACAAACGGTGATACAACGGTAAACGGCAGAAGCATAAAAGACCTTTCGCCGAAGGAAAGACAAGCAGCCCTGAAAGACATCAGCACCATCGCTTCCATAGCGCCGGATAAAGCGCCAATGGCGCGCGGCATGGTAATGCATCCTAAAAACAGGTTCCAGCCAAATAACGGCAAGGATTCTACAATGGCTTTCAATTATCGTTTTCGTACCGAGGACCGCAAAATGAGCGTTCGCCCAAGGAATGATGACCGGATGCGTGAGCGTAACCCGGCATTTGAATTCGATCACAAAAATTCGCAGATCTTTAATTACGTGACCACCGATAATAACGGCATAAGCACGCATGTAAGCTACCGCGTAAGTGAGCCTACAGAAGGGCTTACCCACGTAGGAACCGACCCTGACCAACAAGACCAGCACGAAAAGCTTGACATGACCGACCTTAACATTGTACCCCAATTTTCGGCCGGCAAAACGGTGATCATGTTTACCTTGCCATCAAAATTAGTTGCCGATGTGCAGTTTGAAGACAGCAAAGGCAACCTGATCTGGAGCGAAAAAGCAGTGAATGGCAGCTTTATGAAAGCCTTCCCGATGGGGCTTAACGGCATTTACTTTCTGCGTGTGGAGCAAAAAGGTAAACTTGCTGTGAAGAAGATTCTTAAGGAACAAATGTAAGAGGAAGTTTGCTGTTAGCTGTACGCAGTTTGCAGTATAAATGAAGACAGGACAGTAACTTACGAAGTTTTAAAAACTTCGTAAGTTTGCTAAATTAACACATAAAAGCCCCGGGTGAGTATCCCGGGGCTTTGTGTTTATCTGTTGGATTGATCTTTAAACTAACCTCGCGACAACATCCTCCGCCATTAACTTTTCCTGTGTGCCGCTCACCATGTCTTTAAATGTAAGCAGGCCGCTTTGCATTTCGTCGCTGCCGATGAGGATGGTGTAGGGGATCTGCTTGTTGTTGGCGTAATCCATTTGCTTTTTGAGCTTGGCGCCTGCGGGGTAAAGCTCGGCGCTGATATTTTGCTGGCGAAGGCTTTGCAGCAATGGCAAGGCGTATTTTTCACCATCGGTATCAAAGCAAATGATGAGCACTTGGGTAGTTTGGTTACTTTCCGCCGGGAAAAGCGCAAGCTCTTCCATTACATCGTAAATACGGTCGGCGCCAAAAGAAATACCGGCCCCTGTAAGGTCTTTTAAGCCGAACATACCGGTCAGATCATCATACCTGCCCCCGCCGCCGATACTACCCATAGCAACCTCGTTGGTTTTTACTTCGAAGATAGCGCCTGTATAATAATTGAGACCGCGCGCCAGTGTAATATCCAGTTCTAAGGTTGCATTTATCAGCTGGCAATTGCCGATATAATTAAATACCGTTTCCAGCTCATCGCAACCCTGCAGGCCGATAACCGAATCCTTTAATGCATCGCGCAGGCTGTTGAGCTTAACATCGTTGGTGCCTTCCAGCAGGATAACGGGTTTCAGTTTCTCGATATCAGCATTGGTAAAACCTTTGCCGAGAAGCTCGTTGATAACGCCGTCGAGGCCTATCTTGTCAAGCTTATCGATAGCAACGGTAAGATCAATAATGTTATCCGCCTTGCCAATGATCTCAGCTATGCCGGAGAGTATTTTACGGTTATTGATCTTGATGGTGAAATCCTTCAGCCCAAGCTTGCTTAATGCTTCGTCATAGATCATGATAAACTCCGCCTCGTTCAATAATGATGGCGAACCTACCACATCTGCATCGCACTGGTAAAACTCGCGGTAGCGGCCTTTCTGCGGCTTATCAGCGCGCCATACGGGCTGCACCTGGAAGCGTTTGAACGGGAAGCTGATCTCGTTCTGATGCATTACCACGTAGCGCGCGAAGGGAACAGTAAGGTCGTAGCGGAGGGCTTTTTCGGAGGTAGTATTAATTAAATTTGCATTTACTTTCCTGTAAAGACTAAAAGCTTCTTGAGCTGTATAATATTTCTCCACCAGCACCTTAAAAGATTTTGCGTTTACATTGCGCCATATTGCCTTTTTATCTTCAGCGCGATCTTCAAATTCATTATCTATATCTTCGAGATCCAACGTCATTGCCTTTTTATTTAAATCTTGCAGTAGCTCTTCAAAATTCAACAAAAGTGTTTGGTCTATTAAATCTCCACTATTCAGTATCTTAAATATCAGCTTATCACCCTCGTCACCATATTTTCCCATCAATGTACTTAAGTTTTCCATCGACGGCGTCTCTATCTGCTGATAGCCATATTTGCGGAAAACGCTTTTTATGGTATCGAAAATAAAGTTACGTTTCGCCATTTCGGCGGGTGAGAAATCGCGGGTGCCTTTGGGTACTGATGGTTTGATGGATGCCATGCCGCAAAGGTAAATTTTTTAGCGGATAGTTGAGGAAAGGGAATATTCTGAACTCGAATTCTTGGAATTAAGGAATTACCAGGATTCTAATAATTCTTTAATTCCAAGAATTCGAGTTCAGACATTGAAGCGAGTAACACTTTCCTAATTGCTTCATTATTCCCACTCATCACGCAGATCCTTTAATTGCTTATCGATTTCTGTAGGAGACTGTTTTGACATCTGACCTTTAAGCTTCTTTATCGATGTTGTTGATTTTTCGTCATTAGAAGGCAGCCCCTCAAACGCATACCCCTTCCCCGCCCACGCTTCCATCGCCCTCGGCAATACGTACTCCAGCCTCGGGAAAGCCTTTAAACTATCATGAAAAACCACTACCGAGCCCGGCCGGGTATGTTTAAGCACATTCTTCAGGCATTTTTCGGGATCGAGATTTATGTCGAAATCACCGCTCAGCACATCCCACATAATAAATTGCAATCCGGGTTTTGCCTTTTGCAGCAGGCTCACCTGCGAGCGTTTAATACGCCCATACGGCGGACGGAACAGGTTGGTATGCAGCAGGGAATCGGTCTTTAAAGTGTTTTCTATATAGATTTTATCTTCTGTTTTCCAGCCGTTCAGGTGGTTATAAGTATGGTTGCCAATGGCGTGACCATCGCTTTTTACCTGTTCAAACACGTCGGGATGTTTGCTTATATTGTCGCCGATACAAAAAAAGGTTGCTTTGGCATTATGCCGCTTCAAAATTTTTAGTACGAACGGTGTAACAATAGGTATAGGCCCGTCGTCAAAAGTGAGAAAAATGGAAGGCTTGCCCGGCGGCATATGCCAGGTAAGCTTGGAATAAAGCTTTTTTAACAGCCGGGGCGATTTAACAAGATACATTTAGACTCATGGACGATTGCCTGCGAATTAACAAATTTTAACAGCAAAGGTATCCTAAATCTAACGCGCTATAACGGATATTTATAATAATTATGATCCAACATATACTTAAACTAAAAAAGGCGGTTCTGCTCGGCATTCTGCCCTTACTGATGACAGGGTTAAACGCCCGGGCACAGGAGGTGATCACACTGCAGAAAGCGGTGGCGCTGGCGCTTGAGCGTAATCTTACCATTAAGCAATCGCAGATAACCGAAAAGCTGGCTAATGAAGACGTAGACCAAAGCAAATATAACCTGCTGCCAAGCTTAACCGCCAACCCCACCGCGGGTTTTGGCTTTGGCCGCAGCCCGGTTTCGGGTGCTTACGCATACGCCAATCAAACTATTTTTAACGTAAACGCCACTGCATCGGCACAGGTTACGCTTTTCCAGGGTGGGCAGCTGCGTAACCAGATATTAGAAAATAAGATCATACTGGATGCAGATAAAACCAGCACAGCCAAGGTTAAAAATGACCTGATACTAAATGTAGTTGTAGACTACTTACAAATATTAACCAACCAGGATTTGGTAACGGCCGCTCAAAAGCAAATTGATATTGCTAAAATAACGCTTGACAGAACCCAAAAAAGCTACGACGCCGGCAATATGACACTTGCCGACCTGTCGCAATCCAAAGCCGGTTTGTCAACCGCTGAACTTAATCTTACTACGGCTGAAAACCAGGTTGCCTCAAACATATTAACATTGAAGCAATACATGGAGATGAGCCCTGATGCCAATATCACCATCGAGAAACCCGACGTTAGCAAGATAAATGATATCAGAACATTGTTTGACGCTAATGAAGTTGTCAATACGGCAATGGGCGTTAACCCGGATGTGCATCTTGCAGAACTACAGCAGCAAAGCTATTTGCAGCTGATTAAGATAGCTAAAGGAAATTATTATCCTCAACTGGCGCTTTACGGCAGCCTGGCTTCTTATTATTCAAGCGCGCAAAATCAATTCAGGATAGTGGGCAGCACACCATTGGCCTATGAACCTATAGGAACGGTACAGGGTACTGGCCAGATAGTGGAAAGCGCACAGGAGGTGTCAAGTCCTATTTATGGGCCTTATTCCTTCACCAGGCAGTTCGACGATAATTTTAACCAGTCAATTGGGATAAGCTTACAAATACCGATCTTTAATCACTTTACAGCGCGCACATCGGTTAGAAAGGCAAAGCTTAATTACGAATATGCACAGTTATCTACCCAGTTAGCAAAAGACAATCTGAGCAAAACTATTTCCCAGGCGCTTCTCGACCTTAAAGCAGCCGAAAAAAGCTATGTTTCGGCACAGCTGACCTATCAATCAAATAAAGACGCCTTTAATACCGTACAGCAGCGTTACAACGTTGGCCTGGTAAATTCGCTCGATTATAACACATCGCTTACTAATTACAGCAAAGCTGAAAATGATATGATAACGGCCAGATATACCCTTATCTTCAGGAGCAAAGTGATCGATTATTATTTAGGAAACCCGATATCGTTATAAGTAGTCGGAAAGACAGGAAGTCAGAAAGACCGAAAGATAAAACAGACAAAGAACAACATACATACGAATTAAACCTTAGACATTCGAAATAAGAGTAACAGCATGAAAAAAACTACAAAATATATACTGATATCACTTGGAGCGTTGATCGTTTTGATCGTTCTGCTGAAAGTATTTGGCGTATTAGGCGGCCCTCAGAAAACACAGATCGCTACCGAAAAAGCCACCGACCGTGATATTACGGAAACCGTTACCGCCAATGGTAAGGTTAAACCGCATTTGGAAGTAAAGATTACTGCCGAGGTATCGGGTGAGATCGTGGAGCTGCCGGTTAAGGAAGGTGATGTGGTGAAGAAAGGCCAGTTGCTTTGCAAGATCAGGCCGGACGTGTTAAAATCGGAATACGACCGTTCTATCGCATCATACAATACCCAAAAAGCAACTCTTGGCAATGCAAAACAGATGCTGGCGCAGGCACAAGCAACTTACGATGGCCAGGAGTCGATATACAAACGTGATGTGGAGCTTTACAAAAATAAAGTGATCACCACTGCCGAGTTCGAGGCTGCAAAAGCAAGCTACCTGGGCGCTAAAGCAGCGTTAGAGGCAGCAAAGCAGAACGTTACAGGCGCCGATTTTGGTTTGGCGCAATCCTCATCTTCAGTGCAGGAATCACAAGCTAATTTGGATAAAACAAGTATTTATTCGCCTATTGATGGTGTAGTGTCAAAACGTTCAGTTGAAAAAGGCGACCGTGTTTTGGGTACGATCCAAATGGCCGGTACCGACATCATGACCGTATCAGATTTGAGCCAGATGGACGTAAATGTGGATGTGAACGAGAACGACATCAACCGCATTGCGCTGGGCGATTCGGCAAATATTGATATCGATGCCTTCATGGGCAAAAAATTCAGGGGCGCGGTATCCGAAATAGGCAGCTCGGCCAACGTGGTAGGCACCAATGCCGACCAGGTGACCAACTTTACCGTTAAGGTGCGCATTAACCCAGCTTCATATACCACCCTGCTGGTAAAATCGGCTGCTAATCCTTCGCCGTTCCGCCCGGGTTTAACCGGTACTGTTGATATCACCACCAATCATATGCATGGTTTGGCAGTGCCTATCCAATCGGTAACCACCCGCGAAGATGCAGCAAAACCTGCCGCGAAAGCACAACAAAACTCAGGTGATGACAATAGCAGCAGCGACAATACACAAACAAAAAGCAATGCGCTTGCCAAAGAGTATGTTTTTGTATTCGATGCAAAGGCCAATACAGTAAAACAGGTATTGGTAACAACCGGCATACAGGACGACACTTACATACAGGTGCTATCAGGCCTGAAGGCAGGCGATGAAGTGGTATCTGCCCCATACTCGGCTATCTCTAAAACCTTGAAGGATAAGGATATGGTTCAGAAAGTAGATAAGTCGAAGTTATTTGAAGGGGATAAGCCGGGGAATTAAAATGTGAGTATTGAGACAGAAAAAATATAGCTGTCTCAATACACATATCTCATATCTAAACTAAAATATATATTTGTCCTGCCGCAAACATTAGCGCGGCAGGACATTTTTATTTGCGGATGGATAAGCCAACAAAAAAGATAGCCGTAGTAGGCGGGGGCAGCTGGGCTACGGCCAATGTGAAGATGCTCTCAGACAACCCGGTTGATAAGGAAATTTTCTGGTGGATGCGCAACGAACAGGCTGTTGAACATATTCAAAAGTTTGGCCATAACCCTAATTATATCAGTTCGGTTGAGATAAAACTACCTAAGGAAAATATTTCTACCAATCTTGATTATATTATCCGCCAGGCCGATTTTGTGCTGCTGAATGTTCCGGCTGCTTTTCTTAAAGAGGCGCTTAGCGGCATCAACCCTGAATGCCTTTCGGGCAAAAAGATCATATCGGCCATAAAAGGTATCGTACCCGAAGAAAACCAGATCGTGGGCGAATTTCTGAATCAACATTGCGGCATCCCGTTTGAAAATTTTATCGTGATCAGCGGCCCGTGCCATGCCGAGGAGGTAGCGCTGGAGAAACTATCATACCTCACCATAGCGTCGCGCGACATCAGCCTTGCTGCAGAGTTTGCCAGCATGATCAGTACCCGTTATATCAAAACAAATGTGTCTGACGACATCTATGGCACCGAATACGGCGCTGTGTTGAAGAACGTATATGCCATAGCCGCCGGTATTTGTCATGCGGTGGGTTATGGCGATAACTTCCAGTCGGTTTTAATATCCAATGCGATACGCGAAATGGAGCGGTTTGTAGACACTGTTCACCCTATCGACCGTGATATCAAGGAATCAGCCTACCTGGGCGATCTGATGGTGACTGCCTATTCACAGTTCAGCCGTAACCGTACGTTTGGCAATATGATAGGAAAAGGCTATACGGTAAGATCTGCACAGCTGGAAATGAACATGATAGCTGAGGGATATTATGCCGTGAATTGCCTGCATGAGGTGAATAAAAATTTTGGCGTACACATGCCCATCTGCAATGCTGTCTATAATATTTTATATCAAAAACGTTCTCCCGCGCTGGAAATGAAACATTTGGCCGAAGAATTGAGTTAATTATCTGACTAATTCATTCACCGTTATGAAAACATTTATCAAATTCAGCTTTGTAGCCGCCATGCTTGGCGCAGCACAGGCCCACGCACAATCAACCGGCGATAAAATTAAACACGACGCAAAAGTAGCGGGCAATAAAACCTCAGAAGTTGCAGCCAACGGCGCCGCTGCCGTAGTCGATAAAAGGTACGAGGGCAAATACGGCCCAAATGGCGAAAACGTGTACATCAATAAAAATTCGCACTATTATTACGTGAATAAAAAAGGCCATCGCGTATATTTAAAGCGATCAGCTTTGCGCGATCACAAATAACATCTTATGCATCTTAAACCATCACTTTTTATCGTATTTATAGCCGGTGCGACCTTGCTGTTTTTTGCTTGCCCTAAGAAGAAGCAGTCTTTAAGCAGCAGCGGCAGCAATATGCCCAGCGGTGGTAATCCCAAACTGATAGGTGAATGGCAGGCCAAAGATGGCAGCAAGCTGAAGATAACGAATAAAACTTTCGCTGAAGCCGACTCTCCCGAGCCGGAAGATTACTTTGTAAAAGGCGATACTATTTTTACTTCGTTCCAGGGGAATTTGCCTTATACTAAATACGCTATTAAAAAGCTGGATGAGCATAGTTTGGAATTGTTTACGCCCGATTCGGTGGTGATGGATTATACGAAATAGTTTTGCTTTTTTACACTATGTCATTTCGAACCTGCATGTGCATGGCTGTGCGCTTTGGGGCAGGTGAGAAATCTTTTGCGACAAACAGGTAGTCGACAGGCATAGCGCAAAAGATTTCTCTTCGCCCCTTTTCACGGCCGCCCGTTCTGCTCATCGAAATGACATGCAGAGAAATCAGCGGCAATAAATCTCACCCATTGTCTGTGTCCCCACAGGCAATAATAAAATCCTAAAAAAACAAAGAGCCTCCGGGGAGAGGCTCTTCAATCAAACTAAACTAAACTAACCAATTGTTCCCTTGCGGGATGTCTTAACTAAAATCTTTTCTTGCGTTCGCCACGGTCTTCACGGCGTTTGCCTGAAAAATCGCGGAAACCACCGCCACCACCGCTACGTTCGCGGTTGCCGCCTTCACGACGGTCACCGCCGCGGAAACCGCCGCCGCTTCTTTCACGTCGTTCGCCACCACCGCCATTGCGGCTTTTGCTTTCGCCTTCACCGGCAAGCTCGATGCGTACCTGGCGACCCTTGAAATCAACGCCTTTAAAGCCATTAACTACCTGATCAACATCGGCATTCTGTACTTCGAAGAATGAATAAACACCCTTCACGTCGATCTTGCCCACATTACGGCCAGTGATCTTGGTATTGTTGCAGATAAAGCCCAGCATTTCGCCTCGGCTGAAATCGTCAACAGATCCCAGGTTGATGAACAGCCTGGTATAATCGCTCTTGCCGCCATCTCGTGGGAAACGATCACCGCGGTCACCGCCACGCTCGCCATCAAATGGCTTGCCGTCGAATGATTTGCGGCTGTCGTCGAACTGTACGTTCAGGTCCGGCGCGTTCTTATAGTAATCTAAAAAGCGGTTAAACTCCAGTGAAGCAAAACGCTTGATGATATCTTCTTTGCTCAGCTCGGCAAATTCATCCATAATACGCGGGATGTATTGCTCAATCTGCTGCTCGTTCACCTCTACATTGTGTACTTTATGTACCAGGCCGAACAATTGTTTCTCAACTACGTCGAAACCGGTAGGGATCTCCGCTTTGATGAATTTTTTACCGATAACACGCTCTATCTGGCGTATTTTGCCAAGCTCCTTGCTGTTAATGAGGGAGATGGAAACACCTGTTTTACCTGCACGGGCTGTACGGCCGCTGCGGTGGGTGTAGTTTTCCAGCTCATCAGGCAATGAGTAGTTGATAACGTGCGTAACGTCGTTTACGTCGATACCGCGTGCGGCAACGTCTGTAGCGATCAATAACTGCAGGCTGCGTTCGCGATAGCGCTTCATTACCTTATCGCGCTGTTGCTGCGAAAGGTCGCCATGCAGCGAGTCGGCATTGTAACCGTCTTTAATTAAAGCTTCGGCAATTTCCTGCGTCTCGATCTTGGTACGGCAGAAAACGATACCGAAGATCTCGGGATTGAAGTCTACAATACGTTTAAAAGCGGCATACTTATCGCGGGCGCGGATCACATAGTATTCGTGCTCGATGTTGGCATTGCCGGTGTTTTTTGTGCCCATGGTAAGCTCGTGCGGATCGGTCATGTATTTTTTCGCGATCCTGCGAACTTCGGCAGGCATGGTGGCTGAAAACAGCCATGTTTTTTTGTCGTCCGGTGTGGTCGACAGGATACTGTCAATATCTTCCTGGAAGCCCATGTTGAGCATTTCATCAGCTTCGTCAAGTACAACAAAACGAACGTTTGAAAAGTCGATGGCATCGCGGTTGATGATATCCAGCATACGGCCCGGCGTAGCAACTACGATCTGCACACCACGACGGATCTGTCGCAGCTGATCGCTGATGCTTGCACCGCCATAAACTGCCACCACGTGCACGTTGGGCATATTCTTAGCGTAATTTTTCAGATCGTTGGTGATCTGTAAACAAAGTTCGCGCGTTGGGCACAGTATCAGTGCCTGCGGATGATTTTCTTCGAAATCCAGTAGCTCTAATAGCGGCAGTCCAAAAGCAGCGGTTTTACCGGTCCCGGTTTGGGCTAATCCGACAAAATCGTTGCTGCCTGTAAGCAATACCGGGATCGACTGTTCCTGGATGGGAGTAGGAGTTTCAAAACCTAACTCAGAAATGGCATTAACAATATCATGACGGATTCCCAGTTCAATAAATGGGTTCATGAATTAAAATAACGAATCTGGCAACATCGCCAAATCGGGCGCAAAGGTAAGGTTAATATTTGGCAATTGCAATAGTGTTTGTGAATGTGACTTTTGATTACGGGGAGGTGACAAAGGAAAAGGGGGTTTTAGTGGCAGTTGCAGTAGCAGGAAGTTTGCAGTTATGAGTTGGCAGTTGGCTTTTTTGAAGGATTTCCTATTGACTGGTGCTATTACGCAGTAAACCCGCTATTTGCCTAACCAGTTGTGGAAATAATGTTGAACGCTTAAATTAGTAAGCGTAACCCAAAAAGAAATTACAACCTATGGCCGATGCATTAATTGAAAATATTATCGATGGCTATCTCCAGGAACAGATCGACGAGGGGATGAACTCAATTCCCGTTAAGGTTGAGCCGGAAATGAGCGTACCGGGCAGCGCGAGCGAAGGCGGCTGGCATGAATGGGTGCCCATTGCGAGCACAGTAACCGATGAAGAAATAGCAGCATTTAGAAAGCCGACTTGGGCATAAACTCCCTGCGGATTACATCGCTTTTTTAAAATACAAGCACTTTTACGAACTGCAAATTTCGGAAGCCTCCTTTTGCCGCCATCCTGTTAATACCTGGATGGCGTCATTGACCGAAATGATATTCAACGGCTACCCTCGCGAATACTTGCTCGACCGCGGGCTGATACCTTTCGCCAACTGGAGTGATTGGGGCCTGTTATGTTTTGACGTTAACCGGAATTTCTTCTCAGGGCATTATCCTATAGTTTTATGGGATCATGAAAAGGCCGACTGGCATGATGATTTTTGTATCAGCTTCCGGTCGCTCATCAAGAAGCTGGATAGTGACGAAAAGAAAAGCCGAGCAGAGGATGGGGAGTGAGGTTAATGCTGTCAAATATTAATTATAACCGCCATATCTTTTGCAAGCTTCAAACGTTTTGTAACTTAGCGTAAATTATAAGCTATGGATATACAGGCTGAAAAATTAAATCTTATTAAATGGCTTACCGATGTTAATGAGCCTGCTGTTATTAAACGTTTCATTGATTTGAAACAAAAACAGCAGAAAGATTGGTGGGATGGAATAGGTGAAGATGAAAGAGCAGAAATTATGGAGGGCATAGGCCAGGCAGACCGTGGTGAAGTTATATCGCATGCAGAAGCAATGGGAAAATATCAAAAATGGCGCTCGAAATAGTCTGGACTAAAAGAGCTATCTCAGGTTATGACCGAATTATAAATTATCTTACTGAAAATTGGTCAGACAAAGAAGTCAAAAATTTTATTACTGAAACCGATAAGTTTTTTGAGGTTTTAAAATTGCATCCGGAAATAATGGGAGCAAACCCAAAAGCATAAAAATGTTTTTCGGGGGCCGATAAATAAATTAACTATAATTACCTATCGAATAAAATTGCGTAAAAGACAGATTGAAATTATCAATATCAGGGGTGCACGGCAGAAACCTTTGATTTAATACGCCCAAAACCTCACGCCGAAACCTTCTTATGCTTCTTCACCAAACTCTGGTAATCGATATAGTACAATATCTTTAGTGAGAAGTTGTTGTTTTTAGGCACATGCAGCGTATTCTCGAAATTCTGGAAATAGCCCTGCCGTGCCTGGTCATTGTCTATGAGGGATGAATTTTTCCAGTCGAAACTCAACTCGCTGCCGGGAGAGATCTCCCAAACGTACAGCATGTCGATGTTCCAGTCGTTGTAATTCATGTTGTTATCGGTATTGAAATGCTGCGAAACAAGCGGATCGAGCGCGCCGGTTTGGCCGAGATCATAATACTGCAGCACATTCAACCTCGACCAGTAATGACGCAGCCTGAAGGTAAGGCCCATCACATCGTTAAAGGTGTATTTAATGTTGAAAATGTTCTCCAGCGTATACACATTGCGCAGCGCGAAAACGGGGTTGTTGCTGGCGCTGTCGACAGTAGAATAGCCGGTATTGTTGATGCGCGGGGTATAGGAAACGTTTTGCCCGAAAGAGAAATGATCACTTACGCGCAGGTTATAATAGAGCACAACATCGTGCCCGTAACCGCCGTGCGAATAGAATTTGCGGTAGAAATAATCGCCGCCCCATGAAAAGCGGGCCGCCGGGTTGTTGTTGTAATAGATGCCAAAATTGGCGTTCTCCGGCACCTGGAAAACGCGACCTGCCACACGTGGTTCATAATAATCATTACCCTTATCATCATGACTGAAATTGAGGCCGATGTACGAAAAGTTCTTCAGCTTAAAATCAAAACCCAATATCTGGTTGAACCATTGGTAGGTCGACGGGTAATATTGGCGTGAATAGTACAGGTTGCCAAACACGTCCCACTGCGTAAACCAGCGTTTTGGGTTGTAATCGGCGTAAACCAGGTTCAGGTTATGGTCGAAATAGTTGTTGTTGTTCAGGATGCCGAGGTCGTTGGGGTTGTATTTGTTGTCTACATGGTCTTCCGTCAGTAACCAGGTAAAGTTGCCCGAAGATTTACCGCCTGCCCATTCATAGCTATAGCCTGTCGACGGCTTGGTGCTTGCGCCATACAGGTTGCTCATCAGCGCAAAGCCGCGCAGCGTGTAGGTATTGGCCTTGTTGTTATATAAGCTGAACACCACGCCGCCTACATCGGCAGAATAATCCTTGCCAAAGCGGTCGACGTTGGTATTGATGAGCGTTACCGATGAGTTGTTGGCCAAATTCTGGTCCAGCACTAAAATATTGTAATTGGTATATGGCGAAGTTTCTACCTGTCGCTTGTGACCGAGGCTGTCCTGTATCACGGCGTTGGTAGGGTCTGTCACCGCATTAAATATGCCGATGCCCAACCCGCCGGAAGTTCGGCCGGTTACCTTAAAGGCGTTGAGCAACTTGGTTTCGCTGGGGTTGCTGATCACCTGCTCGCCGGGTTTCAGGTTATCATAGGCCTCATTGTAATTGATCGGCGTACCGCCCACCCTGCGCGAGTAGAAGATATTGCCTTTGGTAAACAGCTCCGTGCCTTCGGTGAAAAAGGGCCTGTTCTCTACATATTTCACCTCGAAAGGCGTAAGGTTAAGCACCTGGTTGTCCGACTGCACCTGCCCGAAGTCCGGCACCAGCGTCAGATCCAGCGTAAAGCTTTCGTTGATGCCGTATTTCACATCCATCCCGCCATCAAACTGAACGGAGGTATTTTTAAGCCCGGGCGTATTGTAAGGGTAATGGTTTACGTAGGTGGAGATATACGGGTAAAAGCCCAGCCTCACCGGTGGCGTAATATGTTGTATACCGTTAAGGTCGCCCTCCTGGTTCACAAAGCCGTTCTTTTTCGGGTCGACAGGGCTCCAGAATAATTCCTTTTGCAAATACTGCCTGCGGCGGACCAGCTGCAAGCCCCAGAACTGCACGTCTTTTTTGGCAAAACGCAATGCCGAATAGGGTACTTTTATCTCGGCTGTCCAGCCATCTTTATCAATGTGCGCCTTGCTCAGCCAAACAGCGTTCCAGGTTGCGTCTTCGGAATTTCCATTAGGATTTGGCGCATATTTGGCATCGAACTGAACACCTGCTGCGGTAACGTAAAAGCCCACGGCGTTTATGCCGTCGTGGTAGCAATCCAGCACCACGCCCACAAAGTCTGATGTGCCCACATTGTCGCGGTTCACCAGCTCATGCGCCACCTTCGAGGTTTTCTCGTACATGCGGGCACCGATGTAAATGGCGTTATCGTCATATAAGATCTTTACTTCCGTGCGGTCTTCTTTGCCTTCATGCCTGCCGGCCACGGGGCTTTGCTCAACAAAATCGGTGGCAATAGGCGCGTTCTTCCAGGCATCATCATCCAGCAGACCGTCTATTTTGGGCGGAGTAGTCGTTTTTACGGCTATGGTCCGTTTTACCGAATCTTGCGCAAAAACGGAACAGGCTAATAAGAAGAGCGAACAGATCAGTATAGTTAATTTCATTCGTGTGTCAGTCAGAATATCTATAAGATGCTTTTTGCAACAGGTGTGTTACAATTTGACGTGTTAAATTTTGGTTAAATAATTTAACAGTCTTTTAGACAGGCGTTTAGACCAACCTAAACAACTTCCATTTTTTTCGGTATAACTGAAAAATAAATTTTGAAATCCGAATTATCAATCGTAATATTGCGATATATATGGGGCTCACCAAAACAGAAATATTCACCGAAGCGCAAAATAAGCTGGCCGTGCAGTTAAAGGCGATTGCGCACCCGGCACGCATCGCCATTTTGCAGGAGCTTATAAAAGCTAACGCCTGCATTTGCGGCGACCTGGTGGACGAACTTGGCTTAGCACAGGCGACCATATCACAACACCTAAAAGAATTGAAAAATGCGGGTTTGATAAAAGGGACCATCGAAGGCGTCAGCGTATGCTATTGCATTGAGCCAATCGCCTGGGCGAATCTTGAAAAGGAATTGAATGGTTTATTCCAATCCTTCAAAAACCCTAAAACCTGCTGTTGATTTTTTTTGAAATAATCCATCGTAATATTACAATAAAGTAAAAGGCAATAAATATGAAAACCGCACCCTTCCCCCGTATGCACGTCAGCTTGTATGTAAGCGACATGCAAAAGACCATCGACTTTTATAATGCATTTTTCGGTCAGGAACCTGTGAAGATTAGAAAGGGATACACCAAATATGTGCTGGATGAACCCGCGCTGATTATTTCGTTTGTAGAGAATAGCGAAAGGGTGCAGCCGCATTTCGGGCATTTGGGTTTCCAGGTTGAAACGTTGGCGGAATTGAACGGGAGGCTACTCGCAGCACAAGCCGCGGGATTGGTTACCCGCGAGGAAATTGGCGCCAACTGTTGCTTTGCCAACCAGGATAAGTTTTGGGTGAGCGACCCCGACGGTGCGCAATGGGAAGTTTATTACTTTCATGCCGACGCAGAGTTTAACGACCCGCATTTTGAGGAACCCGCCGCTGCATGCTGTATAGCGCCTGCGGTTGAAGAAAAATTGGTTACGTTTAAAAACTTAGCTGCCGAAGCGGCCTGTTGTACCCCTGGCTCCGGCTGCTGCTAATTGAAAGACATGCTCATAGCACAAGCAACAAATCAGCGCGAAACTATTGCAGCGACATTATTATTGGCTAAGTTACCCATAGAAGACCTACCGGAAACGCTTGATAATTTCCTGGTAGCAATCGAGAACGGACGGTTGATAGGTGTAATCGGGCTGGAGATATATGGCGACTATGGCCTGTTGCGCTCGCTTGCCGTATTGCCCGCGCACCGTAACAAAGGTATTGCGGGTAAACTAATAGAGCGGTTGGAAAGTTTGGCGGGGTTAAAGGGCCTTAAAGAATTATACCTGCTTACAGAGACTGCTCCCGAATATTTCGCCTCAAAGGCATTTCAAAAGATCTCGCGGGATGAAGTGCCCGACGAAGTGAAAACATCTTCGGAGTTTAGCCATGTTTGCCCGGCATCAGCCATCGTGATGAAAAAGTCAATTTTATAACTATGAAAAATATCCTGGTCTTGTGTACCGGAAACAGTTGCCGCAGCCAGATTGCCGAGGGCTACCTGCGCCATTTTGCGGGAGATAAAGCAACAATTTATAGCGCGGGTATCGAAACCCACGGCGTGAACCCCAAAGCCATACAGGTGATGGCTGAAGACCATATCGATATCTCCAGCCATACCTCGAACAACGTGGATGAATACATGGGCATCCCGTTCGACTATGTGATCACTGTATGCGATAACGCGAACGAGGCCTGCCCGTACTTTCCGGGTAAAACTAAGCGTTTACATCAAAACTTTCCTGATCCGGCTAAAGCAAGCGGAACGCCTGAAGAAGTGCTGGACGAGTTTCGCCGCGTAAGGGATCTGATCAAAGTTTATGCGGCGGACTTTGTGCAAACCCACCTGCAATGAGAAAATACACCGCCGAATTTATCGGCGCCTACATCCTTGTATTTTGCGGCACCGGCGCCATGGTTATCGATCAACAAACCGGCGGAGCCATCGGCCATGCTGGGGTAGCCATAACCTGGGGATTGGTGGTGATGAGCCTGATCTACAGTATCGGCAACATATCAGGCTGTCATATCAACCCTGCGGTGAGTATCGCTTTTACGGTGGCCGGTCGTTTTAAGGCGCGGTTACTGCCGGGTTATATCGCCGGTCAGCTGGCGGGTGCTTTGCTGGCCAGTCTTACGCTTAAATTCCTTTTCCCGGCCAGTCCGTTGTTGGGCGCAACACTGCCTGTGGGTTCGGAAATGCAGTCTTTTATACTGGAATTGCTGCTAACCTTCTTTTTAATGCTGGTGATCATGAACGTGGCGCTTGGCAGTAAAGAGCAGGGGCAAACTGCTGGCATTGCCATAGGTGCGGTTGTCGGGCTGGAAGCTATGTTTGCCGGCCCCATCTGCGGCGCGTCCATGAACCCGGTACGGTCCTTTGCGCCGGCGCTGGTTTCAGGGCATCTGGAACATCTTTGGCTGTACCTGGTCGCGCCTGTCGCGGGGGCTGTGCTGGCCATACCGTTATGGCGATATTTGGTGGGTGCGGATCAGAATTTTTCACGGTAGCCTGGGCGTTTCCGCAGCCCGAGCCGTCATTGCTGTAATGGTTTATTAATTCGATGACAGATAGCTGATTTAATAAACTGAAGCCAGTATATGTTAAACATAACCGGATTTTTCCTATTTTTAATCATGTCCATTTTCCGTAAATACAGATCGATCATACTCTACAGCGCTGCACTGGCGCTTTTGCTGGTTTTATTGCGATGGATGGAATGGCAATTTGTTTTAGTAAACAATTCCTTTGAGATCTATGCGGGCATTATTGCTATTATCTTCACATTGCTGGGCATATGGGTGGCCATGAAGGTTTCGAAACCGAAAACCATCCTCGTTGAAAAAGAGGTCCTGGTTAAATCCGGTCCCGAGTTCCGGATCAATGAAAAAGCAGCTAATGAGCTAGGACTAAGCAAACGTGAATTTGAGATCCTGGAACTGACGGCAAAGGGGTTAAGCAACCAGCAGATTGCGGACCAGCTGTTCCTGTCGTTGAATACCATAAAAACACATCTCTCGAACCTGTTCCTGAAATTGGACGTACAACGCCGTACCCAGGCGCTCGAAAAAGCCCGCCGGATTGGATTAATACCTTAATACTTTGGTATGAAAAAGCCGCCTTTTTGCAAAATCACCCGAAAGTATGACTTTGATGACTAACAGAAAGCGGAATTTTACGACATCAAAAAAATTAAACACATGAAAAAGAGTACTTTATTATTAAGCCTGGCAGGCGGCGTTTTCGTTTCTATATTTATGGTTTTCCTGGTAAAGTATTGCGACACGCAGCATGCTATAACCAACATGCTGATCACTTATACGGCCATGGTGATTGCCTTCTCGGTAATATTTGTGGCGATAAAAAAAGAGCGTGATAAAAATGGCGGTGTGATCACATTTGGTAAAGCATTCCGTATAGGTTTAATCATCACAGCTATTACATCAACAATTTATGTGGCAGTATGGCTGGTGGATTATTATGAATTTATGCCCGACTTTATGGATAAATACACTGCCGGAATCATACAACAACTGAAAGCAAGCCATCTTTCGCCGCAAGTATTAAAAGAAAAAATCGACCAGGCCAACCGGAATAAGGAATGGTATGGCTCATTTTTAGGAATGACTCTGGAAGGTTATAGGGAGATACTCCCGGCGGGTTTAATTGTATCAGTTATTGCCTCGTTGGTTTTAAAGCGTGGCGGGGGTAAAGAGCAGGTTGTTGCAGCCTGATCGATATAATTGTTAACGCTCTACAAGCACCGTTTCCATATCTGCTCTCTCGATAGTAAGATTAACGCTCCTGGCGCCTTTAGGACTTGTACAATGCGGCATGTTTTGCGGTATGGTAATACTGGCGCCAGGCGTTAACTCAAAAGTCTCACCGGGCGTTTCAATGATCACGATTCCTTCCACGCCAATAAATGTTTCATCAGAATTTGGGTGAATATGCCATTGATAAGGACTGGTCATAATGCCCATTCTGACGATATGGTCATTTACGGTGCTGATGATTGTGTTGAAATAGAGAGCTTCGGTTGAATCGGCAATCGCTTTAAAATCTGTCTTTTCCAACTTATCGCCATTCATTGCGCATCTGTTTTTGTATCTCTAAAGAATCCTCTTTTAGCTTTATAGTACCGCAATACCTTTTGGTATCTACCCCTTTAGTTACGTTAAGTTGCTCGGAAATAGCATCCATCTCCTTTTTATTTGCGCCTTTTTTTAAGATCAGTACCATAGTAATTGAATTAATAATCAAATTTAAGATAACTCTATCAATTTCCATCCCAACAAAAAGCCCTACCCCGGAAAACCGGGGCAGGGCCCACATAATTAACTTATATAACTGAACACTATATCCGGGTGGTTGAGTACCCGGATATGAGTACGAAGGGGGAATTCAATTATAGATTTTTATTAACTGCAACCCATTGAATTGCCGCAATTTAAACATTTATAGCATGTGCCCGAACGAACGGTGGTATGCCCGCACACATTACAGCTTGGCGCATCGCTTTGCACACCCATGCTCAGGTCAACTGCCAGGCTTAATTTTTTAGTATTACCGGTGCTTTCTGCTTTTACGGGCTCCGGCGAATAAATGTTGGTTTCATCCGAGTTGAAATCAGCATCTTCCATTTGCGGATTGCCGATTATCGCTTTTTGCTCGGTTTGTACATGCACCAGGTCGGTACGGTCAAGGTACTCATAGCCCAGCATCCTGAAGATGTAGTCGATGATAGACGTTGCGCTCTTTATATTAGCATGACCCATTACCATACCGGCAGGCTCGAAGCGGGTGAAAGTGAATTTCTCCACGTATTCTTCCAGCGGCACACCGTATTGCAAACCTACCGAAATAGCTATTGCAAAACAGTTCATCAGCGATCGCAAAGTTGCGCCTTCTTTATGCATATCCACAAAGATCTCGCCCAAAGTTCCGTCCTCGTATTCACCTGTGCGTACGAAAATGGTTTGACCGTCAACACTGGCTTTCTGTGTATAACCGCGGCGTTTTGCCGGCAAGCTCTTCTTCTGGATTACGCGAGACAGCTGGCGCATAAAGCCTGTATCCTGCGATTTTTCGATGATCGCCATTGCAGCTTCTAATACTTGTTCGGCGGTGAGGTCACTTAATTTTACATTAGCTGCTTCGCCTAATACTTCTTCAACGCTTTCCAGTTTATCTTCGGCTTCTTCCTTAACATCGGATTTGGTTGAAAGCGGCTGCGATAATTTACAACCATCACGGTAAAGCGCATTGGCTTTCAAGCCTAATTTCCACGACAATTCGTAGCAGTCTTTTATCTCTTCAACCTTAGCCTCATTCGGCAGGTTGATGGTTTTTGATATAGCGCCTGAAAGGAACGGCTGCGCTGCCGACATCATTTTGATGTGGCCATGTGCATGGATATAACGCTCGCCTTTCGCGCCGCATTTGTTGGCGCAGTCGAAGATCGGGTAGTGCCCTTCTTTCAGGTAAGGAGCACCTTCAATGGTCATAGTGCCGCAGATGTATTCGTTAGCTTCGGCAATTTGTTTGTTGCTGAAACCTAAGGCACGCAACACATTAAAGTTTGGCGCGTTGTATTGCTCTGCGGTAAAGCCAAGCTTTTTCATGCATTCTTCGCCCAGGCTCCAGATGTTAAACGCAAAGCTGATCTCGAAAGCAGATACCAGGCCTTTGTCGAGTTTTTCCAGTTCGTCAGGGGTAAAGCCTTTTGCTTTCAGCGTATCCATATTAATGTGCGGAGCGCCTTTTAAAGTAGCCGCACCTTTTGCATAGTTAACAATGGCAGTAACCTCGTGCTCTTTATAGCCTAGGTTACTCAAAGCTTCAGGAACTGCCTGGTTGATGATCTTGAAATAGCCGCCGCCCGAAAGTTTTTTGAATTTCACCAGCGCAAAATCCGGCTCGATACCGGTAGTATCGCAATCCATTACCAAACCGATAGTACCGGTTGGCGCTATAACAGTAGTTTGTGCGTTGCGATAGCCGTATTGCTCGCCCATTTCAACCGCTTTGTCCCATGCATTGCATGCAGCAGACAGCAGGTAGTCAGGGCATTGTTTTTGATCGATTCCCGGAGGCAGGATCTCCAAACCTTCGTAGTTTTCGGTTGAATTATAGGCCGCATAGCGATGATTACGCATTACGCGCAGCATATGTTCCTTGTTTTCGTTATACATGCGGAACGTACCCAACTCACGAGCCATCTCGGCCGAAGTAGCATAAGCAGTACCGGTCATGATGGCGGTGATAGCGCCGCCTATTGCGCGGGCTTTATCGCTGTCGTAAGGGATGCCGTTCACCATCAGGGCCGAACCTAAGTTGGCGTAGCCTAAACCCAATGTGCGGTAATCATATGATAATTGTGCAACTTCTTTTGACGGGAATTGCGCCATCAGTACCGAAATTTCCAGTACCATGGTCCAGATGCGGCAGGTATGCTCAAATCCCTTTACGTTGAATACACGTGTTTGCGGATCGAAATAATGCGCCAAATTGATAGAAGCCAGGTTACAGGCTGTGTTATCAAGGAACATATATTCCGAGCATGGGTTGGATGCGTTGATACGACCGCCTTCAGGGCAGGTATGCCATTCGTTGATGGTACTGTCATACTGAACACCCGGATCTGCACAGGCCCAGGCTGCAAAAGCGATATCGTCCCATAATTTTTGAGAAGATATTTCCTTAATCACCTTGCCGTTCATACGGCCTTTTAATTCCCATGGCTTGCCTTTCGCTAAGGCGTGGAAAAATTCATTAGGGATACGTACGGAGTTGTTGGAGTTTTGCCCTGATACAGTGCGGTAAGCTTCTCCTTCGTAATCTGATGAATATCCTGCAGCGATCAATGCAGCTACTTTCTTTTCTTCTTCAACCTTCCAGTTTACAAAGCCTTCTATTTCAGGGTGGTCCAAATCAAGGCATACCATTTTGGCAGCGCGGCGGGTAGTACCGCCCGATTTGATAGCGCCTGCAGCACGGTCGCCAATTTTCAGGAACGACATGAGTCCTGAAGAATAGCCGCCGCCTGAAAGTTTTTCACTTTCGCCGCGAATCTTTGAGAAGTTAGTACCAACCCCTGAGCCGTATTTGAAAATGCGTGCCTCACGAACCCAAAGGTCCATAATACCGCCTTCGTTCACCAGGTCATCCTCAACAGAAAGGATGAAGCAGGCATGCGGCTGCGGGCGCTCATATGCTGAAGTTGATTTGCTTAATACTTCGGTAATCGGGTCGACATAGTAATGGCCCTGTGGCTTGCCGGTAATGCCGTATGAAGTGTGCAAACCGGTATTGAACCATTGCGGCGAGTTTGGAGCGGCAAGCTGACCGGTAATGGTGTAAACTATCTCGTCGTAAAATACATCTGCATCTTTAACTGTGGCGAAATAACCGTAGCGCTGGCCCCAGTCTTTCCAGCAGTTAGCCATACGGTGGGCAACCTGTTTAATGCTTTTTTCCGATCCGGTTGTGCCGTCAGGTTGTGGAACCATGGCTTTACGGAAATACTTCTGTGCTAAAATATCAGTAGCCACCTGCGACCATGAGGCCGGTACTTCCACATCGTTCATTTCGAACACCGCATCGCCCGAAGGGTTGCGGATCACCGATGAACGTTTCTCGTATTTAAACAGGTCAAATACATTGACCCCGTCTTTGGTGAAGTACCTTTCAACCTTCAGCCCTTTATCGCTCTGGCCGGTTGCCTTTTTTGTAGTTTTGTTGCCCATTCTGTGTCAGTTAAAAATAAAAAAACGCTAAAAAATAATTAGGGGGTTTTTAATCAAATCTAAAGTGTTGAGGCTCATCATTCAATTCAGAATTTTCAACACCGTGTTGGTAATGCTCCTATAATCCCTGCAAAGGGTTTTATTTTGGTAGTTTACAATGATTTAACCCTGTGGAAAACTTAAGTTAACTAAAATTTACTCCGCTATGAGCCAAATTTTGTTCTGTTAATAACAAATATTTGCTTAGAGATATTAAGAATAAAATAGTGGTATTTTTAAACAATCGGTGGATAAAAATTTCAAACAAAAAAGTGGTTTTATTCATCTTTTTTAAAAGCGGGATTGTTACTGATCAGACGGGCATGATGCTGGATAGTGAGGATCTCTAAAAGAGTCTCTATTTTGAGGTGTTAGACAATAAGATAATTTCGAAAAATAAGTTGTCTCGCAGTTATTGATTTATAGTTAAATGGACTTCACCTATGATTCGTGAAATTCACCCAATTAGTGGGTTTTATTTACTGTATAAACTCTTACTCTCAATAAACTCCAGCACTTTATCCGGCACAAAATAGCGCACATCTTTTTTCTCGGCCAATGCCTTGCGGATAAAAGTTGCCGAAAGCTCCATCAGCGGCGTCATGGTGATAGTTACGGATGGGTGTGATGCATACTCGGCATTTTCATAACCGGGGCGGGGATAAACGTATATTTTGTAGTCGCGCAGGATAAGCTTGAAGTTTTTCCACTTATGCAGTGTTACCAGGTTGTCGGAGCCCATAATAACGGCAAACTCATGCTGCGGATATCTTTCCTGTAAATGGATCAGCGTATCAATAGTATAAGAAGGCTGAGGTAGTCTTAGCTCCACATCGCTTACAGTAAGGTTGAGCGAATCATCCGTAGCCAGCTTAGCCATCTCCAGCCTGTCGTAGGTATTGATCAGATCGCCATACTTTTTGAGCGGATTTTGCGGCGATACGACCAGCCAAACTTTATCGAGGTCGGTGTAATTGGCCATGTAATTCGCTATGATGAGGTGGCCGGTATGGATAGGGTTAAATGAACCGAAAAATAGACCAATTTTCATAGTTTGCAGTTTGTTGTTTGCAGTTGGCAGTTAGTTATCAACAATTATTTACCTGCACCAAATTTAGTCGGGTTATTAATCATATACTGAATAATCCTGCCTATGTCATCGGATAGTGCATACAGTTTGCCATAATCTTCAACTGAAATATAATTACATTCCTTAGCAAAATCCAGCCAACCCTGGGTTTCGCTGTTTTCCATATCAGCATCGGTTAATTTACTAATAAAATGATTAGGATACAAACGCTTGCGATAGGCCTCTATGGTACAAATATTAGTAGACCGTGACGATCTTCTAATTTGATCGGTCAATGAATAAATTTCTTCTTTAGGAAAGCGCTTTGAAATATTGAATATTTCCATAGCGAGTTCAAAGCTTTTTTTATATAACAATAAGTCTTTATATGTACCCATAATAAAAGCAAACTGCAAACAGAAAACTGCAAACTATTTCCGAAGGAAATCTTTAACGAGCCTCTCAGCTTCAGCACAGGCTTCTGACAGTTCGTAGTTCTTTAAAATAATGTCAAACCGTGGCGCGTAATTCAACTCTTTTTCAGCTTTTTCAAAGCGTTCCTTCAGTTTTTCGGGGCTATCGGTACCTCTGCCGGCCAATCTTTCCTTTAAAACCTCCAGTGAAGGCGGCTGTACAAAGATAGCCAGCGCCTGCTCGCCGTATTTGCGTTTCAGATGAAGGCCCCCTTCAACATCTATATCAAAAATTACTGTGTTGCCTTTTGCCCATATGCGTTCTATCTCCGTACGCAATGTGCCATAAAAAGTACCTGAATACACCTCCTCAAACTCGACAAAATGTTTTTTTGCGATATAGTGCAGAAACTCTTCCTTGCTGATGAAGTAATAATCTTTCTGGTCTCTTTCATCGCCTCGCGGTTGACGCGTAGTAGCTGATATAGAAAACTCCAGGTTAGGTATCTTTTTGAGCAGGTGGTGCACAATGGTGGTTTTACCCGCCCCGGATGGCGCTGAAAATATAATGAGTTTGCCTTCTTGTTGGTTCATTAGTTTATCGGTTCATTTGTTCATTGGTAGAAATGGTTACTAATCCAAACAAATGAACTAATGAACCAATGAGCTAATGACTATAGTACGTTAAGTAATTGTTCTTTTATTTTTTCCAGCTCTTCCTTCATGCCCACCACCAGTTTCTGTATGTCGGCATCATTGGCTTTTGAGCCGAGGGTGTTGATCTCGCGACCGATCTCCTGCGTAATAAAGCCAAGCTTTTTACCATTGGCATCTGCATTTTTCAGTGTTTCTATGAAGTAATCGCAATGGGCTTTTAACCTTGTCTTTTCCTCGGTAATATCCAGTTTGTCAATGTAATAGATCAGTTCCTGCTCCAGGCGGTTTTGGTCTATTATTTCCCGGCCAACAGCATCTGCCAGGAACTGGTTAAGCCGTTCGCGGATCACCGGTACACGTTTCGGCTCAAATAATTCAACCTGTTTCAGATTTTCAAGGATAATGCCGATGCGGTATTTCACATCCTGCTCCAGCACGTTGCCTTCATCTGCCCTGAATTTCTGGAAAGCTTTTACCGCTTCGTTAAAGGTTTTCTCTACCGCCTGCCATTCTTCTTCCGAAACGGTCTCCTCGTCGTATTTTACCACTTCAGGCAAGCCCAAAGCCAGTTGCAGCAGGTTGCCGCTTGGTTCGCCAAGTTCTGCGCTCACAGCCTTTAGCTGATCGAAATAATTTTTAAGCAGGTCCGTATCGATGCCTGCCGCTTTTACAGCGCCGCTTTGCTGCTCAACATTTATGGAAAGATTTACTTTACCGCGCTCAATCTGCTTGGTGCATTCGTTGCGCAACTGAAACTCTTTATCCGAAAAAGCTTTGGGAAGACGTAATGTTAATTCAAGAAATTTGCTGTTCAGGGATTTGATCTCCACCGTATATTTTGCAGAACCGGCGTCAAAACTGGCAATTCCATACCCTGTCATGGATTTTATCATGCGCAAAGATAGTAATTAGAGATTAGAGATTGGGGATTAGAGATTAGTTTGTTGATATTGAATGGCTTATGAGCCTTGCTTTGGCAATATCTGATCGCCCCTATCGTTAAAATAAGTTAAAATGCCGGCCGGCTTCGTAATGACGCCTGCATCATTGCTATTTTTGTATTAATGGATCTGCGTAAATTTTTGTTTTTCATCCCGTTCTTCGTAGTTTGTTCGGCATCTGCCCAGCAGGAATTTACGGTGAATGGCGTTTTGTACAAACTGAACACGTCCGACCGGATTTCACAGGCAGTCATCACCGACCAGAAAAGCAACGTGGTGATGATGAGCGATGAGTTGGGCGGTTTCAATATAAAAGTTTCCAAAGGCGATACCTTACTGATCAATAAAGCCGGCTTCATGCCGCAAAAAACAGTCGTAGCCGGTGCCGGGGATCTGCTGGTCTACCTCACGCCAGGTAAACAACTGGCGGAAGTAACCATAAAAGAAAAAAGCGACAAGCAGGAAATGGCCGATGTGGTAAATACCTACCGCAGCAAGGGCCTGTATTTTGATGGAAAGCCATCAGCCTGGGCGGCTATCAATTCGCCGCTTACGGCTTTGCATGAATTATTTGGCAGAGATGCCATTAATGAACGGCACTTTATCAAATTCACCAAAGACGAAGCCGAAGGGGCCGAGATAGACCGTCGCTATACCCGGCAATTGGTAAAACGTGTTACGGCGCTATCGGACGACGATGTAACAAAATTTATGCAGCAATACCGCCCTTCATACGAGGACATGAAGCAGTGGAACGACTACGATCTCATCAATCACATCAAAAGATACCTGGTTTATTTTAATAAGCATAAGGATGATGTTGCGCCGCAATTGGATATTGGTAATTAATATACCGTCATCCCGAACTTGTTTCGGGATCTCACATATAGGCGGGTTGCATGCATGGCAAACACCTGCCTGTGAGGTGCTGAAACAAGTTCAGCATGACATATTTATCAGATACCCAGCGTCTCACAAGCCTTCTCCGCAGCCAATTTCTCCGCGTTCTTTTTGCTGAACTCCTTGCCCATGCCTACGGCTTCGCCATCAACACTGGCTTGTACGGTAAAGAGTTTTACATTTTCGCCGTCGAGGTTATTGATAAGGTCGAAACTGATGTCCTTGCTGTGGCGCTGGCACCATTCAATAAGCTTGCTTTTGAAATTGGTTTCGGTTTGCTCCAGCTTGCGGATATCGATATGGGTTTTGATAATGTTGTTTATCAAAAACTTTTTGGTGAAATCGTAGCCCTTATCAAGGTAAATGGCGCCTATCAGCGCCTCAAAGGCATCGCCAAGCAATGATCCCTGCCTTGATGAGTTCAATGCCCTGCTGTCGAATTCAATCAGCTTATCAAAACCTAATTTGCGTGCCAGTTGATTGAGGTTAACACGGCTTACGATCTTGGAGCGAAGCTCGGTAAGGAATCCTTCGTCTTCGTAAGGGTATAGCTTAAAAAGCACTTCGGCAATTACGCTGCCCAGCACAGCATCGCCCAAAAACTCAAGGCGTTCGTTGCTGTTCTTAACGCCTTTTTTTACATTTTGGGCTACAGATTTATGCCGGAAAGCCAACCTGTATAACGACAAATTGCCCGGCACGAACCCGAGCAAATTCTTTAGGACTTTGACGTATTTTCTATTAGGAGATAAATAGAGTTTGTAGAAACGACTTATAGGCATCTAAATTTTAATCTTCATACTTCTTAAATATCACAGAGGAATTGTGACCGCCGAAGCCGAAACCATTGCTCTGTGCAACCCGTACATCTCTTTTTTGTGCCTGGTTAAAGGTGAAGTTTATCCGTGGATCAAACGCCGGATCATCAGTAAAATGATTGATGGTTGGCGGGATAATGCCATTTTTAATGGCCAGGATAGTCGCTATAGCCTCCACAGCGCCGGCAGCACCCAATAAGTGGCCGGTCATTGATTTGGTTGAGCTGATATTAATGTTGAACGCATGATCGCCATAAATAGACTGGATCGCTTTTATTTCCTGCGGATCGCCTATCGGTGTTGAAGTACCGTGAACGTTCACGTAGTCAATTTCTGTTGGGTCAATATTGGCGTCCAATAAAGCCTCGCGCATAGCAAACGCAGCGCCATGGCCATCAGGGTGCGGCGCCGTCATGTGATAAGCATCGGCGCTCAGGCCGCCACCTATTAGCTCGGCATAAATTTTTGCACCACGCTTTATGGCATGCCCCAGTTCTTCCAGTATAATGGTTCCTGCGCCTTCGCCGGCCACAAAGCCGTCGCGGTCAAGATCGAACGGACGCGATGCGGTCGACGGGTCGTCGTTACGTGTGGAAAGCGCGTGCATGGCGTTAAAACCACCTATACCAGCTTCGTTTATGATGGCTTCCGATCCGCCGCTGACAAACATGTTCGCCTTGCCCATGCGGATATAAGTGAAAGCATCAATCAACGCATTGTTGGATGAAGCACATGCCGAAACTGTAGTAAAGTTCGGCCCGCGCAGCCCATATTTAATTGAAATATGGCCCGGCGCTATGTCGGCTATCATTTTTGGTATAAAGAAAGGGTTGATCTGCGGGGTACCGTCGCCGCGGGCGAAACCGGTTACTTCATCCAGGAAAGTTTTTAAACCACCAATCCCCGAACCCCATATAACGCCGATACGGCTGGTATCCAGCTTGCTGAAATCCAGTCCGGCATCTTTTATAGCTTCGTCGGTAGCGTAAAGGGCATAATGTACAAAGGGATCGAGCTTGCGTGCATCTTTTCGGCCCAAAAAGGCGTCAGCACTGAAGTTTTTTACCTCGCACGCAAATTTAGTTTTGAATTTTGTGGTATCAAAACTTGTAATAGGGGCAGCGCCACTCACTCCATTGATTAAGCCGTCCCAATATTCAGAAACGCTATTGCCAATTGGAGTAAGTGCCCCAAGCCCGGTTACAACAACTCTTTTTAACTCCATTTAAAAAAATTGGGAGTTATTTAACGTTTTTTTCAAGGTAAGCAATGGCTTGGCCCACTGTGCCAATAGTTTCAGCCTGATCGTCAGGGATAGCCACGTTAAACTCTTTCTCAAACTCCATGATGAGTTCTACGGTGTCTAAAGAGTCGGCACCAAGATCATTGGTGAAGCTTGCTTCAGGTGTTACTTCGTTTTCGTCAACACCTAATTTTTCTACGATAATAGCCTTTACTCTTGAAGCGATATCAGACATAGTCTTATAGTTTAATGATTAATAAAAATTTCTGTGCAAAGAAAAATAAATTCCGGTAAATATCAAACCCAAAACTTTTTACACTTTTTAGCCTAACAAAAATTTACTTGCAAAGGTTTCAATTAGTAATTTTACCGCAGCAAATGTAATGATTTTGAACAAAAAAATTTTAAAGTTTGAGATCGATCTTGATTTTGTGCTTATTGCGATCACAACATCACTAAAGGACTACCGTATTTGTTTTTTAATTAACAAATACCTGCACTTTAATTTTACAAAAACCACCGACCTTTCGGTCGAATTGAGCCAAAATACCGACCCTGTTTATTTTTCGATGTACACCGATAGCTGGGAAGCCAGCGGCGCCGACTTTTATTTTATTGCCAATAAGGGCTCTGAAGGCTATCTTATACCTGAAATGAATAAAACGGATTATTTTTTAATGGTGAAAAACTATATAGATGATGAGGACCTGGATAACCTGTTATCGGGCTTGAACAAGATACCTGAAATAGTTGCGGCGGTAAAGATTGATCCGAAAAAAGTAAAATCCCGGGAAAATCTTCTATTTTAGCGCAAAATTTTGAACGTGTCCCTTATACACCAAATATAATATAAAGCGGACAAACCAGTTTAACTTATACGTATGAAATTATCTTACAACCGTACTAAAATAGTTGCCACCATGGGGCCGGCATCATCGCCAAAGGATACACTTTTAGCGATGATAAAGGCTGGAGTTAACGTTTGCCGCCTCAACTTTTCGCACGGCAGACCAGAAGATCACAAAAAAGTTATCGACACCATCCGCGAAATAAACGAACAATATAAAACCAACGTTGGCATCCTGGCCGACTTACAAGGGCCGAAGATCAGGATAGGTTTAGTGAAGGACGGGGGCATACACCTGGTAAATGGCACCCATATTAAAATTACTACTCACGAGTGCATAGGCGACGATAACCAGATCTATATCACTTATGATACCTTCCCGCAGGACGTGCAGGCGAACGAGATCATCCTGCTTGACGATGGTAAGCTGCAGATGCGCGTTATCGAAACGAATAAAATAGATACTGTTATATGTGAGGTTGTGCATGGCGGTATCCTTACCTCACGTAAAGGCGTAAACCTGCCAAATACCAAAGTGTCTATCCCGAGCTTAACCGAGGAAGACATGGTGAACCTGGAATTTGTACTGCAGTACGATGTGGATTGGATAGGCCTTTCATTTGTGCGTAATGCTGAAGATATTGTTCAGCTTAAACACATTATTAACCAGCATGGCAGCTCGGCACGTGTAATTGCCAAAATAGAAAAACCCGAGGCTATTGAAAATATCGACGCGATAATTGAAGTTACCGATGGTGTAATGGTGGCCCGCGGCGATTTAGGTGTTGAAATGCCGATGGAACAAGTTCCGTTACTGCAAAAGATGATCGCACGTAAATGCCGCGATGCTTCTAAGCCGGTAATTGTAGCTACGCAAATGCTGGAGTCAATGATCACCACCCCGCGCCCAACCCGCGCCGAGGTGAACGACGTGGCTAACTCGGTACTGGATGGCGCAGATGCAGTCATGCTGAGCGGTGAAACGTCAGTTGGTGAATTCCCGGTGATCGTTATCGAGACAATGGCGAAGATCGTTCGTAATGTGGAAGAGAACGGTTATACTTTCAACACCTCAAAAGCGGAAAATAACGATAAAGCATCGCCAAACTACCTTAGCGACGCGATATGCGGTTCGGCAGTTTACCTGGCTGAGCATGCGGATGCGGTAGGTATTGTTTCCATGACGCGCTCAGGCTATACAGCCTTTGAAATATCGAGCCACAGGCCGAAAGCAAGCACTTTCATCTTCACGCCAAACAAGCAATTGCTGAATGCGCTAAGCCTGGTTTGGGGCGTACGCGCCTTCTTTTACGACCATCTGGAAAGTACAGACAAAACTATCAGCGATGTAAACGCAATTTTGAAAGCTGAAAGCCTGATACAACCGGGAGACGTGGTGGTAAATGCCGCATCGATGCCTATCATCAAGCAAGGCAAAACTAACATGCTTAAGGTTACCGTGGTTGAATAAAAAAATAATCACAGAGGACACATAGATTTACACAGAGGGCGCGGAGAAATAAAAATTCTCTGCGCCCTTTGTTTTTGTACTCTTTAAAAGATATATAAAAATCTCTGCGCTCTCTGCGTTTTTACGCTCAGTGCCCTCTGTGATTAAATAGACTATTTAAGTTTTACTAACTTTTCGCCTTCCAAAACAGGAATGGCATGCGTAATATCCACCTGTAAACAAAAGGCAATATCCTTTTCAATGCCCAGCTTTTTGAGGCGTTCGCTGTGCGATGTTTTTTTCAGGTAGCCATCCAGGTCGTCTTTGGCTATTTCATACAGGTCATTAGCAGCAATAGCGGCATCATCAGGCCTGAAACCGGCGGGGATAAGCTGGTTGGCCACAGCGCCTGCAAATATGGTATCCTCAAGGTTGAAATTATTTTTCCAGCCTGCGCAAACCAACAGCACATCGTCATATTGCGTTTTTAGCCAGTCGCAAATTGCCGTTAAGTTTAAAAACGAACCGATCACCACCTTTTTTGCATTCCGCGACAGGTGCAGCGCATGTGTGCCGTTGGTGGTGGTCAATACCACTGTCTTACCTGCAACTTTTTCTTTTGTGTAGGAAAATGGCGAATTGCCAAAATCAAACCCTGTAACCACTTCGCCGTTGCGCTCGGCAGCCAGCAGATAATGCGGGTATTGCTCCTGGTAGGACAGGCATTCCTCTACCTCAGCTACCGGGATAATGGCTTCGGCACCGTTATCTATCCCGTAGCAGATAGATGAAGTAGCCCTGAAGATATCGATGATCACGACAATATATTTTTCAACCTCGAAAAGCGGTATCAATGCCGGGCTCAGGCAAACGTCAAGTTTGGTCATTAGGTGATTATGTTAGCGTGTCGAATGAAACGGCCTTTAAATTCCCTCCCCAAGGAGGGAATTTAAAGGCCGTTCTTTCCCCACTATTTATAAAACGGCGGCTTTACAATTTGTGCTTTAACTTTATTGTCGCGTATACCGATGTAGATCTCAGCGCCTTCTTTGGCCAGCTCAGTATGCACATAACCCATACCGATAGCTTTCTGTAACGATGGCGATTGTGTACCCGAGGTTACATTGCCGATGGTATTGCCATCAGCATCCAGTATCGGATAATCATGGCGCGGTATGCCGCGGTCTATCATTTCAAAGCCAACCAGCTTGCGGGTGATGCCTTGTTCTTTTTGCTGTTTCAGCGCATCGGAGTTCACAAAATCCTTGCTGAATTTGGTTACCCAGCCAAGTCCGGCTTCCAGCGGCGAGGTGAAATCGTTAATGTCGTTTCCATACAGGCAAAAACCCATTTCCAAACGCAGCGTATCGCGCGCGCCTAAACCGATAGGCTGTATGCCAAATGGCTTACCGGCTTCAAAAATGGCATTCCAGATATGTTCGGCATGCGCGTTCTCAAAATAGATCTCAAAACCGCCTGCCCCGGTATAACCCGTTGCCGAAACGATCACGTTATCCAAACCGGCAAATTTCCCTTTTTTAAAGGTGTAATATTCCATCGATGGCAGGTCGATATCGGTAAGGCTTTGCAGCGCCTCGGCAGCCTTCGGCCCCTGCACGGCCAGGAGCGAGGTTTTATCGGAAATGTTTTTCATTTCCACGCCAAAAGTGTTGTATTTGCTGATCCAGTCCCAGTCCTTTTCAATGTTCGAGGCGTTTACCACCAGCATGTAAGTTTTATCGTCTATGCGGTAAACCAGCAGGTCGTCAACAATCCCGCCATCCTCATTTGGCAGGCAGGAGTATTGTACCTTGCCATCGTAAAGCTTAGCGGCGTCGTTGCTGGTTACTTTTTGTATAAGGTCTAAAGCGTGGTCGCCTTTCAATATAAACTCGCCCATGTGGCTTACATCGAAAACGCCGACAGCCTTGCGAACAGTATCATGCTCTGCATTTATACCAGCGTATTGTACGGGCATATTATACCCTGCGAACGGCACCATTTTGGCGCCCAGTTTAATGTGAATGTCAGTTAAAGCAGTATTTTTCATATATAAATTTTGTCCCGTGCAAATGTAAAAAAAATCGGGCAACCGCTGCGGGCGAACATTAGAAGCTTTATGTTTTGAAGATGTAACAAATGCGGTTATTTTCTAAAATACCGTATTTGTTCTAAACGTATTTCTGCCTGCTCTTGCGTAAATTGATCTTTTGGTAGCTGTTCGATCAACTTATAATTTCCAGATTTAGTTTCTTTTATATTCGGCCCATAGCTGATAATGGTATAGTCTTTGCAATTATCACATTGTACAATAATCCAGCTATAATCCGGAATGCCTTCCTCTTTTCGCATAATAAAAGTATCTATTGCGGCATTGCAAGTGGGGCAGGTTTGATGGATCGTTTCTAATACTCTTTTGGGATTTAATGTAGACTGAAGTTTTAATAAAGTGCTTATTGCAGAACCATAAAGCCATTTATTAAGATTATCCTTAAAATCAATATTTATAATTTGAGTCAATTCATTAAACAAGTCGCAGATAAACTCTTTTTCTTCTGTATCATATTCCTGTTTATTGATATTTGACAAATGCGATTTTAGTATAGTCTTTATCTGTTTATCATTTGCGTTAGTATTAATAGCTTCAATTAGTGAACCAGCGCACTCATCAAGAAGTAGTTTTAGCGTTGAAGATATTTCGGGATCTGAAGGGTTCAGTCCACGATTATTCCATGCCTGATCAGAAAATTTATCACGCTGCATGAACGCCTTTAGTTGTTCCAGTTTACTTTGTTCCGGGCTCATCAAAATGATTTATTAATGCTGCAGGCAGTAATCTATTGTATAAAGCCACCAGTTTGTTGGTCACAACATACATATCGTGTTGCTGCTCTATCAGCCGGCGTGCATTGAGGCCCACGGTACGGCAATATTGCTCATCGGCAATGCAATGCGCTATGGCATCATAAAATTCATCGCGGTTATTGGCGATGATGATGTTATCGCCATCAGTATAGTTGATCCCCTCTGCCCCCAGCGATGTGGAGATGATACATTTTTCCATCGCCATGCCTTCCACAATTTTCACACGCATACCCCCGCTTGAGAGCAGCGGCACGATCATGATGGATTTGCTGTTCACAAACTCCAGCGCATCATCCACTTCGCCCTGGATGAATATTTTGCCCATCACCTCGTAATCATCAAACCGTTCGGGTATATCGTTTCCTGCTACGTAGAAGCGCACGGGCAGTTCGCCGTTTGTAAGCGCAGTATGAAAATTATCAAGGAACCATTCAATCCCCTCGCGGTTTGGCAGCCAGTCGAGCGAGCCTAAAAAGAAAAGGCTGGGCACTTCGGTTTGGGTATTATCGGGCGTATATTTATCCAGGTTGAGGCCCACCGGCAAGATCTCCACAGGTACTTTGGTTCCATATTCCAACAGGGTCGATTTATCCTGTTGGGTAAATACCGTTATGGCATCAAACTTATTGATGGTTTCAAGCTCATAGCTTTTGATGCGGCGGGCGTGCATCTTCAGGTACGATTTTTTAAAAGGATCGGTCTTTTGCCCTGCCAATCGCTGCCAAACCTGGCTCTCGATATTATGCGCACGATAAACCAGCTTTGCTTTAGAATATTTGCGCACGGCGTTCAGGTATAACGAAACAAACAATCCGTCAAACTGAATAACATCGTATTCATTCTTTTTTACCTCGGCTATCAGCAAACGCTCAAATTCGGGGTCGAAATATTTATCGATGTTGAACGAGGTACGGCTGAACAGATTAGTTGCTACTTCCAGCACTGAAACACGGGTATCGATATTATAAGCACGGTAATTGATCTTGCTGAGGATCTCGTCATCCTCGGGATCGGGATGATGGTGCCGCCTGGCTTTCAGCGCCACGACTGAAACTTCATGGCCAAGGTTAACCAAACCTTTGATAGTGTTGTAAACCACTATCTGGTAACCGCCTGTTTGCGGAAACGGCACACGAGAAGCCAGTAAGAGTATCTTCAAAATAGAAATTGGTTTGTAACAAAAATACCATCCCTAAAGCCTATATCAAAGCATTTTAGAAAATTGTTAGCTGAGGATCGGTTACCTGGAAGGTACGGCGGTGGTAAGGTGTGAAGCCGATCTCCATTACCGTTTTGCGATGTTTGATGGTTGGATAGCCTTTATTGCTGTGCCAGTCGTACTCAGGATGTTCGGTGGCTATGCGTTTCATGTAATCGTCGCGGTAGGTTTTGGCCAGTATGGATGCTGCTGCTATGCTAAAATATTTGCCATCGCCCTCAACAATACATTGGTGCGGCGTTTCGCCATATTTATTAAAGCGATTGCCGTCAATGATCAGGAATTCCGGCTTAATGTGCAGCATATCCAGCGCGCGGTGCATGGCCAGGAAGGATGCATTCAGGATATTGATCTTGTCGATCTCGTGGTTATCACATGATGCCACGGCATAAGCCAGCGCCTTTTTCTGTATTTCCTTGCGCAGTTTATAGCGCACATCCTCGGGCAACTGCTTGGAGTCGTTGAGTAATTTGTGCTTGAATTTTGGCGGAAGAATTACCGCAGCTGCAAATACCGGGCCTGCCAGGCAGCCCCGTCCGGCTTCATCACATCCCGCCTCAATCAACTCATACTGGTACCGCGCTAATAACATTCAGTTTAAATTATTCTTCAAATATCAGTATTTGCTTAATGCGAAAAATGGAATGTTGAAAAAATGGGGATAAAAAACTGTCTGAACCATACCCTAACCGCGTCATTGTAATGACGGACAGGTGTATCAGAATATCCTCAACGTCAATAGCGTAATATCATCAATGGCTTTACCTTTCATAATACCATTCACATGATCAAGCAGCGCCTGGTTAAAGGCATCCGGTGAGAGCTCACCGTTTTGGAGCACGAATTTCAGCAGCTTATCCTCATTCCAGGTTTTGGGGCCGACTGAATCATAATCGATAAGGCCATCGGTATAATTAAATATCAGGCTGCCCGGGTCGATGTCTATCTCCCCCTCATTTAAAAACGGCAATTCTTCAAAAACGCCTATCATGGTGGTACCCAGTTTCAGGTGTATCGCCTCACCTTTTGAATATAACAATGCCGGATTATGCCCTGCGTTAATATAGTTGAGCATGCGGGTCTTTTCGTTGTATTTAGCCAGGAACAGGGTGATGAAACGCTCGCCTTTGGTAATGCTGAGCACTACTTTGTTCAGGTGCTCCATAATATTGGTGAGGTCGGTATCCACCGTTGCCCAGGCATGCAGGCTGGCCTGGAAGTTGGCCATCAACAGCGCCGCTGCTATCCCTTTGCCGGATACATCGGCAATGCACCACAAAAACTCATGCTCGTTAATGCGGATAAAATCGAAATAATCGCCGCCGATATTTTGGTGCGGCAGGTAGCGGGCATCTATCTCAACACTTTCGTCGCGGTGTATACGTACCGGCACCAGCATGTTCTGCACCTCTACGGCAAGCTCCATCTCACGCTGAAAACGTTCCGATTGCAGCCGTTCGCGGAACAGCCTCTTGTTCTCCAGCGCTACCAATACCACGTTAATAAGCGTTTGGATAAAGTTGAGGTCGTTGTTCAGCATTTCGCTGCTGCTGCTAAACTCACCTATCAGCGCAAAGGCAATGGGTTTACTTTTGTGATAAAAAGGTATGAAGTAATCATAATTGCCTAACACAGGGTTCCCCTGGTTGGTTAGTGCGGTAACAGCTTTAAATTTACTTAGCGTTTGGCAGGCGCGATGAAGTGTACTCACATTCTCGAAACTGCCGCCATATTTGGAGATACAAATGAAGTTTTCTTCCTCTTCTATCAAAAACCTGAAACGGCCTATCTGCAGGTAATTCTGTAAAATAACCTCCAACATTTGTATCAGTACCGATGTGGTGGTATTCTTGTTAATAGCGCGAGTGATCTCCAGCAATGAATTTAATTCCGATTGCCGCTTCAGCAATAAGCGTATCAGTTCATCTTCGCCGGAGCTATTAGCCATTGTATAGTTAATTTACTAAGGTTGCCCTAAAATAAAACAATTATCTACTATAAAAAGAGTCACGTTCGGGTTTGTACCCTGTGGTTTGGGTTTATTGGCCTATGTTTTGTTACCGTAACAAATAATTTACCTAACTGTTCTTCCCTTCCACACATATTTGCGTGTATTGCCGACTATGCCCACATAAAACATATATAAAATATGGACCGGCGATAATATAATAAGCAGCCCTACCAGCCATGCCCGTTTAAAGAAAATATTCACAGGTAGCAGGAATGCTGTTTCAAATATAAATTTAATAATAAACTGTAAAAGGAACACTTCAAAAAAATGTATCCCTAAAAAGCTTAAAAAACCATTAATGAGTAACAAAACATTAAACAGCCATATGCCCACGGCAAGCCCAACAATTTTCTTGTCTTTGTATTTGGTTGATTTTGAGGCCCATCTGCGGCGCTGGTTCAAAAATTCCTTCAGCGTATGCTTGGCATGCGTATAAACAATGGCATCTCGCGATTTTAGGAAGCCTATCCGGTGCTGGTATTTCTGCGCTACCTTTTGCAACAATAATTCATCATCGCCCGAGGCCAGGTCATCAATTCCCTTAAAACCACCCACCTCGTAAAACACATCCTTACGGTAAGCGAAGTTTGCACCATTACAGGTTGATGCATAATTATTGCCGATATATGATGCGCCAACCGCAACCAGGTAAGAAAACTCGAGTGTTTGCAACCACTCAAAAAGCGAGCGCTCTTCAAAATAGGTTACCGGCGATGAGATCATCACAAAATCGCCGCTTTCGTAATAGCTGATGATGGACGAAAGCCATTCCGGGCCCATACGGCAATCGGCATCGGTAGCTACCATAAAATCGCCTGTGGATAAACCGATGGCTGTTGCTATAGCTTTCTTTTTATATGAATTGAGCGGCTGGTCTTCCTGCAGCTGCAATAGCCTTACGCCCTGCGAGGCATAGCTTGAAATGATCTCCGCGGTACGGTCGGTTGAATGGTCGTCAACGATGATGATCTCGGTGAGCTGTTTGGGGTAATCCTGCGCCAGGAGATCGTTGATGGTAAGGGCTATTTTTTCTTCTTCATCGCGAGCGGCGATCAGTATGGTAACCTTGGTTTTGAAGTTGTTTGACTTAACTGGCGGGTGTTTTAACCTCGCCCACCCGGTGATGAGGTAGAGCATTACCAGCACATAAAGGCCGGTGAGCAGCAGGGTGATGATGCTATGAATTACGGTCAAAGAATTTCAGATTAAATACGAAAACCGAGCCTAAAATAGCAGGAATTATTAAATTAATGAGCCAAATTGATGAAACTGCCGCCATTACAGCCAGTTGCTGCCCGGTAATATAGCTAAAAAGATAGGCCGCGGTGCCATTGCGTACGCCTATATCGAGCAGGTCAAGCGAGGGCAGCGCCGATTGTACAAAAAACAGGATAAACACCATCAGCATCATCGGCACAGCCGAAATATCCGGTATCAGCAAATGGATAACCAGGTAATACTGG
>JABDAU010000015.1 GCA_013289045.1 Bacteroidota bacterium
GATGTTATATTCGCCGGATGGCTCCATGCGGGTTGGGAAGTATTTTTTTATCATTAGTTGTTCTGTTTCCAGATCTTCCATGCGGTCGACTTCATAAACCTTTATTTTTTTATAAAGTAACGCACTCCGGGTAACCGTAAGCAATTTGCCATGAATGCTAAAGCTGGTTTTTGCCAGAAGGAGGTTTGCAACAGCAATACTGTAAGAAATGAGGCAGAAAGGCCACACAACATCCCAAAATTCAAACGCATGCCCATGTTTAAAGATCTTTAAGATGTTTATAACGCAGGTAAACATCCAGATACACCATACGCCAAGCATCTTATTGTCTTTCTTTTTATAGGAGGCTTCGTAGCCTGAAGAAGTAAGTGATATAGATGGCGCCATATTCATAATGCTATTATAAGGATAAAAGTATGAATAAAATCAAGTTAATCTTTTAACGGCGAAGCAAGGTTCAGACAATGGCACATACCTGTAAACGCAGAGGTTGCTTTGTCGTTGTGATCGCACTACTCGCTCACTCCGCGCAATGACATGATGGTGGTTTGCGTTATCGAATTTTTTCAGAACGCTACATAAAGCTACACAACGCTACGCTTTTATACTTGAAAGCGCTACGAAAATGCTACGGAATGCTACACCCGGTTAAAAGTTAAAATGCAGATATACAGTTATATATGATTATTTAACTTGCTATATTACACTTATCAATCGCTACACTAAAATGGCTGAAAATGATAAAAAAGTGCGAAATTTTGAATGATTTTTGAACTCTCCAGGCCCACCGTATAACCATCTGCGCCCTCTGCGTTTGAAAAATCTTCCGGACTTTCCGACTTTACCGACTTCCGGACTTTTTTCAAATACCACTTTATCAATTCAAAAACATTTGCTACATTTGCACCTCTTTTATAAGAAAAGAAGATTAAAGAAGATGAAAAAAGATCTGCATCCATCAAATTATAGGTTAGTTGTATTTAAAGATATGTCGAACGACTATTCTTTTATCACTAAATCATGCATCGACACCCGCGAGACTGTAAAGTGGGAAGACGGTAACGAATACCCGCTGATAAAGCTGGAAATTTCGCACACTTCGCACCCGTTCTATACCGGTAAAATGAAACTGGTTGATACTGCGGGCCGTATCGATAAATTCCGTACCCGTTATTCAAAAAAATAATCGGAAGCGATATAAAATATTTGTTAAGTCCCCGGGCACAAAACCCGGGGACTTTTTTATTTTTGCCCCATGGCAATTGTCCTTTTTGAAGATAACAGCTACCAAACGTTATTACCCCTAACGTTTACGCGCCCCGTTGCCGATCTGCGCATCGGCATACTTACAATTGCCGAAAAATGGGCAAAATACCTCAAGCAAGACTATTCTTTCCATACCCGCGATTATTTGCAGGGTAAATTCCCGATGCATGTAAGTGCCGATAACCTGTTCATCAACGGCGCTTTCTGCCCGGATAACGATTTGCTGGAAGTCATTGATAAACTATCACAAGGCGAGGCGCTGAAACTAAACGGCCAGCTAATTGCCGTGCGCTTAGGCGAAAGCGATGCGAATGCCTTCAATGCCGATGCCGCTTTTGACAGGGTTACTGAATACACCGGTTCGCCGGTAGTGTTGAAATACCCGGAAGACATTTTCAGGAAGAACGATACTGAAACCCGTAAAGACTTTGCTTTACTCACCAAAGGCCGCACCAGCAAGGTGATGAGCGCTACCAATACCATTATCGGCGAAGATTTTTTTGCCGAGGATACCGCCGAGGCTGAATGCTGCACGTTCAGTACCATTAACGGGCCGATCTACCTGGGCAATACCACCGAAGTTTGGGAAGGTACCAACATCCGGGGGCCGTTTGTGCTGTGCGATAATTCGCAGCTGAAGATGGGCACCAAGATCTATGGCGCTACTACAGTTGGCCCGTATTGCCGGGTTGGGGGCGAGGTGAACAATGCTATTTTGTGGGGATATTCGAATAAAGGTCACGAAGGGTATTTGGGTAATTCGGTAGTGGGCGAATGGTGCAATATCGGCGCGGACAGCAACAACTCCAACCTGAAAAACAACTACGCCGAAGTAAAGCTGTTCGATTATAAAACCGGCCATTACCGCAAAACCGGCCTGCAATTTTGCGGGCTGATCATGGCCGACCATGCCAAATGCGGCATCAATACCATGTTCAACACCGGTACGGTGGTAGGCGTTGGCGCGAATGTGTTCGGAGCAGGTTTCCCGCCAAACCATGTGCCCGATTTCAGCTGGGGCGGCAGGATGGACGGCTTTGAAGAATACGCATTAAACAAAATGATGGAAACCACGGCCAAGGTATTCGCCCGCCGCGAACACCGGGAGTTTACCGGGGCAGAACAGCATATTTTAAGGAAAACATTTGAATTAACAAAGGAATTTAGAGAGGGGTTGATTGGGTGAGTAGTTGATTAAGTGAGTAGTGAAAAAATACAACCACCCACTCAATCAACATAATTAACTACTTAACTCAAAACATAACCACTCACCCAATCAACATAATCAACTTAATCAACCCAAAATGAGAAAAAAAATAGTTGCCGGAAACTGGAAAATGAACCTTGATTACAACGAGGGTTTATCCCTGTTCTCGGAGATCACCAACATGGTGAAGGATGAGATCACTGGTCACCAGGAAGCTGTGGTTTGCAGCCCTTTCATTCACCTGCATAGCCTGGTGCAACTGGCAAAAGGTTATAACAAGGTATCAATCGGCGCACAGAATGCCCACCAGGCAGAGTCAGGCGCTTATACCGGCGAGATCTCAGCCAAAATGATCAAATCAGTAGGCGCTGAATATGTGATCTTAGGTCACTCCGAGCGCCGCCAGTATTTTGGTGAGACCAACCAGCTGCTTGCCCAAAAGGTTGATACCGCTTTAAAAAACGGCTTAAAACCGATCTTCTGCATCGGCGAAACATTGGATGAGCGCGATGGCGCCCGCCATTTCGAGGTGATCCAAACGCAGCTACAGGAAGGGATTTTCCACCTGGATGCCGAAAGCTTTGCGCAGTTGGTGATCGCTTATGAGCCGGTTTGGGCCATTGGCACAGGTAAAACTGCCAGCGCTGAACAGGCACAGGAGATCCACGCCCACATCCGCAGCGAGATTGCTGCAAAATACGATCAGGCAACTGCCGACAGCATGACCATATTGTATGGTGGCAGCTGCACCCCTAAGAATGCCCCTGAGCTATTTGCTCAACCGGATATTGATGGCGGCCTGATCGGTGGCGCATCTTTAAAATCAAGGGATTTTGTGGATATTGTAAAGGTTTTTAATTGATTGTTAGAGATTAGTTGATTAGAGATTAGGCAACTTCAGTGCTTTTCTAATCTTTATTTTAATCCTAATCTCTAATCTCCGATCTCTATGCGCAAACTCCTCATGGTCATATTGCCACCGTTTATCGGTATCGCGGGATATTTTATCGCGGTGCGGTACAGTGGCGAGTATTTTCAATTGCGAATTGACGAGATGGGTGAGGGCACCGTGAAAAGCTTTATGGCCTATTACCGGTATTTTTTGCCTTTGCTGTTTGTGGTCGCGGTACTTACCCAGGCGGTTGTGGTGCTGCCTATATGGAACAAAGCCCGTCAATATCAAAAGGTTATGAGCAAGGCGCTTGACCTGGTAAGCCTTGTTTTTATCTGCCTGATATTTGCAGCAGGCATAAGCTATCTCATTACTGATCCAAAACAACACAACTTTTCTCACTTTGAAAACGTAACATGGTTTATGACGGCGGTGCAGTTGGGTTACTGGATGATCGACCTGTTATTATTATACTTATTAAGCCCTAAAAAGGCAAAACCCGCTGCGGAAACAGAAGAATGAATTATTACGAACTCAATTTCACCGTCAAAGCCACCGAAGATTACCACCAGGACCTGCTCATCAACACGCTGGGTGATATTGGTTTTGATACTTTCGAAGAAACCGGGACCGGTTTTAAAGCTTACATCCCGGTGGATGAGTATAACAGCGACAGGCTGGAGGGTGTGCTTAATGAATATCGCGAGCTATTCAGCTTTTCGTACGAGGTAAACCTCATTCCGCAGAAAAACTGGAACGCCGAATGGGAAAGCAATTTTGAGCCGATCAGCATAAAAGATAAAATATTCGTACGCGCTACTTTCCACGAGCCAAAGCCCGAATTTGAACATGAAATAGTGATCGACCCGAAGATGGCTTTCGGCACCGGCCATCATCAAACCACCTCGATGATGCTGGAATATATCCTCGAAAATGATTTTTTGGGGAAGAAAGTTTTAGATATGGGATGCGGTACAGGGATTTTAGCTATTATGGCCGCTAAATTGGGAGCTGCCGAAATAACCGCTATCGATTATGATCCGGTTTGTTACGATAGCACGATCGAAAATGCAGCGTTAAATAATGTAAATAATATAACAGCCATTTGTGGTTCGAAAGAAGTGATCCCTAATGAACAATATGATACTATTTTAGCCAATATAAACCGGAACATTTTACTGGATCAATTGCAACGTTATAGTGAAGCTTTGAAGCCGGGCGGCGAGCTATACCTAAGTGGTTTTTACGCGTCGCCGGATTTGGATATGCTTGCTAAAGAGGCGCTTAAACATAATATTAAATATCTGGAGCACAAGACCAATAAGGATTGGACAGCGGCCAGGTTCACTAAATAATGCCTTTAAACTAAATGCGGGCAGTTTTTTATAATTATTTGATAATTAATAAAATCATATAAAAATTATTAAAATATTTTATGTTGATTTGAAAAAATATCATAACTTTATTAACTATTGCGAAACCTTATTAATAGCCGAATTAAATGAAAACACTGGGAAAAAAAATCAGGCTTTTACGCCATCAAAAAGGATGGAGCCAGGAAGATGTTGCTAAGCGATTAGATATCTCTATCCCTGCTTTTTCTAAAATTGAAACCGGTATTACTGATATCAACCTTTCGCGCCTTGAGCAGATCGCTACCTTGTTTGAAATGGGTGTAGTGCAGCTGCTTACTTTTAACGAAGCCGAGCAGGATCAAAAGTTCATCAGCGAGCTGGAAAATGTGAACAAACGACTTCTTGATCGCGAAAGCGAAGTGATCGAGCTGCAGAAAAAAGTGATTGAACTTTTTGAAGAGCTGAGGCACAAAAGAGAAACAGCGTAAGGCTGATTAAGTAATTTATTGATTAAACTTTTACTCCATTCTTAGAATATATAGCGCATCGTCAGGTGTTTTTTTGCAAACACGGCGCCTGTAGCTGTATGTATGGCTATCATTTTTTCATTAAAATCGCCCACCCAACTCAGTTCAAGCTCTTCATATTGGCTCATCGGTAGTATGTATTCGCCCAGTTTTATAAACAGGGCCGATTCGATGCCATGATTCTGAAATTTCTGTTTAGTGCCCATAACAATCGCGCGCAGGCGTTTCACACCCTTCCATTTGTAATACAAAAATTTCAGTTTCCCCGTCAGGTCGAGCTTACCATTCAGGGGCTTTAGCATTTCGTTAGCATCAGGTAATATGATATTGAAAGATGCAGGCTCACCATTTACATAAGCAAACAGGATCAATTTTTCATCCATTAAAGGTTTCATTTTGCGGAAGCTCTCAAGGATAGTAGCATAAGTAATGGGCACAAAATTTTCAAAACCATTCCAGGCATCGTTATAGATCTCGATAAAGTCAGCTGCGAACTTTTCTATCTGGCTTGCCCTTAGGTGCTTAAATTCGTACCCCGGCTTCCTGCTTACCCACGAGGCGATCTTCCTGAACCTTTCGGGAAATGGTTTTAATGTATTAAGGTGGTTGGTGATCTGCTCGTACAAAGTCTTAAAGCCATAATCCTCAAAAAATTTGCGGTAATAAGGCGGGTTATAATTCATGCCGTATGATGGTGCGGAATCAAATCCTTCAACCAGTAATCCCCAAAATGTATCGTTCTCGCCAAAATTTATCGGGCCATCCATCGCCTGCATGCCGTTGTCTTTCAGCCATTCTTTTGCAGTATCGAACAATAAGAAAGCCGCTTTTTCATCATCAATACATTCAAAAAAGCCTGTGCCGCCGGTCGGCTGTTCATAATTATAGGCTTTTTCGTCATTGATGAATGCTGCGATACGGCCGATTAACTGTCCATTATCACCCGTCAGCACCCAGCGGGTACATTTGCCATGCTTAAAAAAAGTATTTTTTGATGGGTCGAAAACTGCTTCCACATCATTGTCCAGCGGACAAACCCATATTTCGTCTTCTTTATAAATAGTCCGCGCCGTATCCAGGAACGCTTTCCTGCCGGCTTTATCTTTAACTTCGGTTATATGCATGCTGATGGCAAATGTACAGATATAAAAAAAGCATCCAGAGGCATATTTCTGAATGCTTTAAATAAGATATACTAAAAATTGATCAATAATCGTCGTCGTCTTCGTAGCCTTCGAAGCTCTCGTAACCCATGTCATCTAATGGCATCTCATACTCATCGTCGTCGTCCTCGTCAACTATCCTTTTCTTTTCCTTCGGATCAGCGGCGGCAGCAGACTTCTTAGCCGGGGCTTTGGTCGCTGTCTTTTTCTTTACAGGTTTCTTTGGCGTTCCCATTTGATGGATCTTTTAAAGTCGAACTCAATAGTGTGTCTAAATCAAACTAAAAGCAATTTACCGATTTTTTGCAGCAGTAAACCATTTTCATTAGTAAAAATAATCAAAATCATTTTTATTAAAAATAATGATTAAAAATTATTCGCTCGCCTCGCCTATGGTATTGGTGCTGTTTGTAAGTTCTTTAATCTGAGGCAGATCGCTAATATCATTTACGCCGAAATAATCGGTAAACAGCGGGCTTGTACCATACAAAATAGGTTTTCCTACAGCTTCCGACTTGCCAACTATAGCTATCAACTCCTTTTCAAGCAATTTTTGGATCGAATAATCGCAGTTAACACCGCGTATTTGTTCTACGTCTGTTTTGGTAGTTGGCTGCCTGTATGCAATTATGGCTAAGGTTTCCATTGCGGCCTGGCTCAGTTTCTTTTTTGATTTTTGCGCCTGAAGCAGGCTGATAACCGAATGATATGTTTTTTTAGTTAAGAACTGATATCCGTTATTGATTCTCACCAACTCTATCGCCAGCCGTTCGTCCTGGTATTTTGCATGGATGTTATCAATGCTTTTGTTAATCTCTTCTACAGCCACATCATGCTCAAATACCGCCTGCAGGCAATAAGCAATCTCCTCAACGCGAAGACTCTGTTCTGATGAAAATATTAGTGCTTCTATGTAAAGCTCTATGTTATCCATTTAATTAAAAGTTATAAAAATAAGTTTAAAATAGTCTGACACTCTGTAACGTTGTAATCAATTAAACTAAAATGAAAAACTGTATACTCTTATCATACGTAGTTTCAACAAAGTCCTAATATAAACTTTAAAAACTAATCATTCTTAATCATTCTATCTATGAAAACAGAAACAGAACTTAACAAGAATAATGTAAATATGGCCCGCAGGTCGTTTTTACGTTATGCCGGGGCAGGTGTGGCAGGCGTTGGCTTAATGGCCGCTGCATCATCATGCCATAAAGACCACCCGGTACAGCCTTCAACAGGCGCTATTCCATTAGGTACCGGCGATACAGGCATATTAAACTATGCATACGCCCTTGAACAACTGGAAGCAGCATTTTATACCCAGGTGGTTCTTACACCTTACAGTGGCATACCAAGTGCAGAGCTGAGCTTATTAACTGATATCCGCGACCATGAGGTTTTGCATCGCGAATTTTTTAAAGCCGCCTTAAAAACCAGCGCTATCCAGGCCTTAACGCCAAACTTTAGCAAGATCGATTTCACCAGCCGCGCAAGTGTTTTAACTTATGCCAAAGCATTTGAAGACCTGGGCGTAACTGCTTATGATGGTGTTGCTTATAAAATTCAAAATGTGGCTTATTTGGCTATTGCAGGCAGCATTGTTTCAGTTGAAGCCAGGCATGCGGCACTTATCGGCAACTTATTGCAATCAGGGAATTTCGTAAGCTCTGACCAGGTAACTGCAAGCAACGGGTTGAATATCAGTAATGATCCTAAAACAGTATTAGCTACAGCCAATACATTTTTAAGTGCAAAAACACAGGTTTCAGCATCTTTCTAAACACCATTAATCTTTACAATCATGAATTTATTCGGAATAATAGAAGAAATAGAAAAAGTTGATCCTGAATTTAAAGAAAAGATCAGCCCGCGCCGCGACGCGATAAAAAATATGACGAGCTTCGGTTCTAAAGTTGCAATTGCAGCATTACCGTTTGCAATAGGCAGCATTTTCAAAAAAGCATATGGTGTAGCAAGCACATCAGATATTGTAGGAGTGTTAAACTTTGCTTTAACACTTGAGCACCTTGAAGCTGCATTTTATAACCAGGGAATGGGTACCAGCGGTTTAGTAACTGATGCCAGCTATATTTCCCCTATCAAAGATGATGAAAATAACCACGTTACTTTTTTAACAGGCGTTATTACATCTCTTGGCGCTACCCCGGTAGCTGCCAATGCTAACGGTTATGATTTTACAGCAGGCGGAACATTCCCAACTGTTTTTTCAGACTATGGAACGTTTTTAGCCGTAGCTGAAACGCTTGAAGATACAGGCGTTCGCGCCTACAAAGGCCAGGCAGGTACTTTAATAGGTAACCAGACTGTTTTAACGGCCGCATTGTCTATTCATGCGGTTGAAGCAAGGCATGCTTCTGCAATACGTTACCTGCGCAGTACAAAAGGCGTAGCTATTAAACCATGGATAGTGAGCACTGCAACCAATTCAAACGACACCGGTATTTCGGCCGTCGATGCCAATTATGGCGGTTCGACTCCTGAAAATAGCGTAAGCGTAGGAGGGGTAGATGTTACTACATTGCCAAGCATCCAAAGCAGCAGCAGTACATCAATTGCCGTTGCATCAGCAGCATTTGATGAACCATTGACCACCAACGAAGTGCTGGCACTGGTTAAACCATTTATTAAATAAGTTTTTGTTGATTTATTGGGTAGTGAATATACCGTCGTCTGTTTTGCAGGCGGCGGTTTTTTGTGGGATTGAAATTTAGTAATTGATCACCTGTTCTTCTATCTGTACAGGAATATCGCGCCAGTCGTACTTTTGGGTACGCAGTTGCGGCTCAAATCCTGCTTCGCGGATAGAATCCTGTATGCCTTTTGCTGTAAAACGATGCGGCGCACCGGCAGCAGATACCACATTCTCCTCTATCATGATCGAACCGAAATCATTAGCGCCCGCATGCAGGCATATTTGTGCCACCTGCTTACCCACAGTAAGCCATGAAGCCTGTATGTTTTTAACGTTTGGCAGCATAATACGGCTCAGCGCGATCATACGGATATATTCATCGCCGGTAACGTCATTAGTAATACCACGAACTTTACGCAGCAATGTACCGTCATCCTGGAAAGGCCATGGGATAAAGGCAATAAAACCATGATTACCTTCCGGTTTTTCAGACTGTACCTGCCGTATCCAAACTAAATGTTCAAAGCGTTCCTCGATCGTTTCTACATGACCAAACATCATGGTAGCCGAGGTAGGCAGGTTAAGCTGGTGCGCGGCACGCATTACATCAAGCCATTCCTGACCGCCGCATTTGCCTTTAGAGATCAGTCGGCGAACGCGGTCGTTCAATATTTCTGCACCGGCACCGGGTAATGAATCAAGTCCGGCAGCTTTCAGCTCACGCAGCACATCGATATGGCTCATGCCTTCCAGTTTGGAAACGTGGGCAATCTCCGGCGGGCCTAATGAGTGTAGTTTAAGCGTAGGATAAAGCTCTTTAAGCTGTTTAAACAGATCGGCATAAAATTTCAAACCAAGATCGGGATGATGACCACCTTGTAGCAACAGCTGATCTCCGCCATAGCGGAAAGTCTCCTCGATCTTGCGTTTGTAGGTTTCAATATCAGTTATATAACTGTCTTCATGACCAGGACGACGAAAGAAATTGCAAAACTTGCAATTGGCAATACAAACATTTGTGGTGTTCACATTACGGTCTATCTGCCAGGTAACTTTACCATGCGGAACCTGCTTTTTGCGCAGCTCGTTGGCAACGTACATTAAATCAGGGGTTGAGGCATTATGATATAAATAAACGCCTTCTTCCTGCGAAAGAAAATCAAATTGTAATGCCCGCTGCAACAGATCCGCTGTGTTCATGTAACAAATATACATAGTTGCGGTCGAAAGGTAAAAAAGGTATCGTAAAACGAGTGCCATTTTATCACCATCCAAAATACAGATCAGATGAAAAGCTTGTTTATTGCCCTGGCAATTTGCGTTTGCCCTGCAACGCATACGGATCAGCAGAAAAATTTTGCAGCTTTTACCGATAGGTTTGTAAAAGAATACACATCGCTAAATATCCCCGGTTTGGAGCTGCCTTATGTAGATGATATTAAAGACATTAAATCCGCTGATAGTGTAAATAAAGAGATCGATTTTTTCAATGCTGTAAAAAAGGAAATCGGCGTATTTAAGATCAGTTCGCTAAGCCCGAAACAGCAGGAAGATTATTTACAGATAAATTACGAGACCGACATGAACCTGCAACGGCTTTCGCTCGAAAAAGAATGGCTGGCCGCTAAACCGGATAGCATTTCGACCAAAGGAGTTTACACACTCCCAAACGGCAAGAAATGGTACACATACCTGCTAAAACGCTGGCTTATGGATAACGTAACCCCCGAACAGATCTATCAATTTGGCTTGCAAGAGGTAAAGACAGTTAAGGAACATATTGAGCAAATTCGGATTAAAACCGGTTTGAGTGAAGACGCTTTCTACAAGCACCTGAACGATCCGCAATTTTTTATAAGCGATCCGGCTGAAATACAACATTTGTTTGAAAAAACAAAGGACACAGTTTATCATAATTTATATAAAGTCTTTTATCAGCAGAAAATCCCTCCGCTCGCTATAAAACGCGGCGAGGCACGTATGCTGGCGCAAACGCCGGGCTATTATGACAGTGATACCTTTTACTATAACCTGTTTGATAAACCATATAATACCCGCCAGGTAGACTGGCTATTTATCCATGAGGGCGTACCGGGGCATCATTACCAGATATCGCTGTATTCGGCACAAAAACATACAAAGGTGCAGGACCTGTTTACGTACATGTGCTATGCAGAAGGTTGGGCTTGTTACACGGAAGACCTTGGGAAGCAGATCGGTCTGTACAAAACGCCTTATGCTGAACTGGGCAAGTGGGAGTGGGACATTGTACGTGCAGTACGTATCCCTATGGACATCGGCTTGAATTATTATGGCTGGACAGATGAGCAGGCGCTGGCCTTCTGGAAAAAGAACATCCGTAACCAGGATGACATCGCCATGCGCGAAATAGCCCGTGTAAAACGCTGGCCGGTACAGGCCATCAGCTATAATTACGGGGCGTGGCGGATAAAACAGCTTAAACAAGCCTTGCAAAAAAAGCAGGGAACGAAATTTAATATCAAAGATTTCCACGAAAGGGTATTGAACAGCGGTTTTTTGCCCTGGTTTATTGTGGAGCGGAATGTGATGAATGGGTAATATCAGAAAGATAGTACTAAACCACTTTTCCCTTCTCCAGCCTTAGCACTTTTGTCACACTATTTGGTATTTCCTGTTGGTAATGCGTTACGTAAATAAGCGTTACATTGCTTATATCGCAAATGGTATTCACAATGTTTTTAAAATGCATTTGCTGGTGTGCATCCATTCCCTGGCAGGGCTCGTCGAAGATCAGCAGGTTGGGGTTTTTGATGAGGGCACGGGCCAGCAGGCATAGACGTTGAACACTAGCAGGAACGTTTTTTAAAAGGTTGCGGGCATATTTGTCAATCTCTAATGCCTGCATCCATTTTAAAGCAGTATCGGCTTTAGCCTGCTGACTTGGCCTGAATAAACCAAGCGTATCGTAATAACCCGACTCGATCACCTGCAAGCAACTGTTTTCGGTAGGGAAGTACTGGTGCAGTTCAGGCGATACAAATCCTATTTTTTTCTTGATATCCCAAATACTTTCGCCGGTGCCGCGTTTTTTATCAAACAATACAATATCGTTTGCATAAGCTTGCGGGTTATCACCATTGATCAGGCTCAGCAAGGTCGATTTCCCCGCGCCGTTAGGCCCAAGCAATGCCCATCTCTCACCAGGGACGATCTGCCAGTCTATAGTATCCAATATCGTCTTATCGCCGTACCTGATATTTACCTTGTTCATCTTCACAATGTACCGGTAAGGCGTTTGTTCCGTATCTGTGGCTAACAAAGCCTGTAGTTTGGACCGGTCAGCCGCACCACCTGTATCCAAAACAAATTTTGCGGGATCAAATGAATCTCTGCTTATAGTATCAGCTATCTCACCATCTTTAAGCACAGCAATATTGGTTATACCATCGGGTATCTCATAAGGCGAAGTAGCCATGATCACCGTAATTCCTGAGGAGATGATCTGTTTTAAAATAATGTTAAATTCAGCCCGGGTTTGTACGTCAAGGCCGGTAAGCGGTGCATCGAGCATTAGCAGTACAGGATTTTTCATCAGCGCCGCAGCTATCCGCAGGCGTTTAGTTTCACCGTTTGATAGTTTGATGATCTGCTTATTCAGTAAATTTTCAAGATGCAGGGTTTGAATTACTTTTGGCAGGTCCCAATATTGGTTCTGCAAAGAAATGTGCTCAACGCTGTTCAGATATTCATTCACCGTTAAGGCATCTTCCGAATCCGATGAGTTATACCGCTGCTGGTAATAAAAGTCCGTAGTGTTTGACAGGTTACGGAAATGATGTTTGGCCTCTACAAAAGCGATCAGTTTCTGATGGGTGACGCTGTTATCAGTTACTAAATGTTCCTTTAAAAATTCATCAAAGAAATCATATTTAACCTCTCCGCCGGTAATATTGAACCTGCCCGCTATTGTTTGCAATAACGCACTTTTGCCTGAGCCGCTTTCGCCTATCAGTGCCCAATTCTCACCCTTGCGGATATTAAGGTTAATGTTTTTTAAAAGGATATTGTTAATGTAACGTGCGGTAACGTTATGTATGGATAGTAATACTGTACTCATGGCAGATAGTAACGCGGTAAAAATACTTATCCGTTGCAGAAAAGCCCGATAAAAGTTCAGGAAATTTTATAAATGAGGCGACAGACTCCTTAGCTTGATTTTTTCAAAGGGTCATCATTGCCCTTTTTTAGAGGAACGGAAGGCTTGTTTTTTCTGTCCCAGGCTTTAAAATCTACAATGCTGCCCGCCACAGCATTGTTACATTCGTCATTTGGACATTTTACAATCCACAAGTGTTTGTTTTGCTCCACAACGGGACGGCTTCCACACTTTATGCAATTCTCACAAACAAAATCGGGTTGTACTTTATAGGCCATCAGGATATAAATTTTCAGTATCTTATAATATAGAACATATATATTACAATTTTTTCAATTTAAGAAATGTTATTCCTGTAGTTTTTAAGAAAAACAAAATGCGCAAAAAAGTATTTGTATTAGCAAAAGACACTTTTTAAACATTCAAACATGAAAAAATTAAACCTTTTACTTGCAATATTTGCTATCACATTGCTGAGCAGTTGCTCGGTTATTACCGGGATTTTTAAAGCGGGAGTTTGGGTGGGAATTATAGTAGTTGTAATTGTTATCGCAATCCTTATCTGGATCATATCATTATTCAGGAAATAAAACACTACAGCTACAAAACAAAAACGCCCTTACAAATTTGTAAGGGCGTTTTTGTTTTTTGGAAAAAGCTGATATTACATTTTTTTCTTAGTAGTGTCAGCCATTTTCATTTTACCAGTGTCTTTTTTGGTAGTGTCTTTTTTGCTGGTATCAGAAGCCATTTTCAGTGAATCAGCAGCTTTCAGTGAATCAGCAGTTTTCAGTGAATCAGCAGATGAAGAACCAGATTTGCTTTTGCAAGCCGCGAAAGAACAAGCGATAGCTAAAGCTAAAACGCCAACTTTGAATGAATTTTTCATGTTAATTTTTTTTAAAGTGATTAATAGTTTTGCTTTTAATACCGCAAATAAAAAAAGGTAACCCACGATTTTGCAAAAAAATCGCAGATTACCTTTAAAAAAGTTATAAAAAACTAAAAATCAGTCTTTAAATTATTTTTTAACTGTTGTGTCTTTTTTAGTAGTATCTTTTTTAGCAGTGTCAACTTTAGTAGTTGAATCTGTTTTAACTACAGTAGAGTCAGTTTTAACAGCAGTAGAATCAGTAGATTTTGAACCTGCACCTTTACAAGCTGCGAAAGATACTGCGATAGCTAAGGCAAGAGCGCCAACTTTGAATGAATTTTTCATGTTTTTAATTAAATTATTGTGTTATTACTTTTTGGGTTCTTTTTTAGTTGTGGTTGTTTTTACCACTGTTTTAACGGTAGTATCATGTTTGGTACTGTCGTTCTTAATAGTAGTGTCGTTTTTAAGCGTATCTACAGTTTTCTTAGCCACGGTATCAGTTGCAGCCGAATCTTTTTTGCCTGAATCAGATGACGAACCACTACCGTTACCTTTGCAAGCTGCAAATGACACCGAAATTAATAGTGCCAATGCGGTCATTTTTAATGTGTTTTTCATATCAGTATCAGTTTAAATGCTCTGTTAATACCATAAACTAAAAAAGGTAACCCAAGTTTTTTTAAAAATTCATATAAAACCCATGTAATTAGTAGATTATTCTACTGAAAAGTTTAAATAAAGGGGCGGCCACATTAAAACCGCCCCACCCAAAAAAACTATAACACTTTATTTTCTGGACATCTTTGCCGAATCCTTTTTAAAAGAATCACGGATAGCACGTTCGGAGCTTGCAACCGATGCGTCGCCTGACTTTTTGCCTGGCGTTTGTTGCGCCGCAAACTTACCCGTATCGGTTTTGGTTGAATCGATAACGGCTGTTGTTTTGGTGTTTGAATCGATCACAGTGGTAGATGTAGAGTCGACTGGTTGTTTTTTGTTCTTATCGCCGCAGGCAGCCAGCGATAAAACTGTTGCAGCCACTAAGGCCGCGTTAACGATGTTTTTCATAATGCTTTTCGTATTAGGTGTTTACAAGCTTTAATGCGGCAATTTTCAAAAGGTAACCGTATTTTATTATTTTAGTTTTTTTATGAAAAACATGGGTTACTATTGCACATTAATTGTATTAAGTAAGGAATATTAAGTGGTGAACAAGGAAACAAAAAGCACGGTCCCGACTGATAGTGAGGTTATATTAGGGATACTTAATAATTCAGAAAGTGTATTAAAGCGGTTGTATGTAGCTTATTTTCCGATGGTGCTGCAACTGATCATCAATAACAATGGCACTCCTGATGATGCAAAAGACATCTACCAGGAGGCTATTATTATTTTATATAACAAAGTAAAAGCGGGCGATTTTGAGCTGAGCAGTAAGCTTAAAACGTTTATATATTCAATATGCAGGCGCTTATGGCTAAAAAGATTGAGCCAGATGAGCCGGTACGGAGGTGATATAAAGGACTTCCATGATTATGCGCCGGTTGACGATGAACTGGAAAAGCAAAGCGACATGGATGTACAGTTTAGCAAAATGAACGCCGCGCTGCAGTTACTGGGCGAACCCTGTAAAACGATTATGGAGGATTTTTATATCCATAACCGCAGCATGCAGGATATATGCGAACGTTTTGGCTATACCAATGCAGACAATGCCAAAACGCAGAAATACAAATGCCTGCAACGATTGAAGAAATTATTTTTTCATCAGAAATAAGGAGGAACGAACGATGAATGATGGCAAATTGTTAGAAGAAATTGAAAGGTACCTTAACGGTGAGATGAACGCCGAGGAGCGTAAGCAGTTTGAAGCGATGAGCAGCAGCGATGCCGCCATAGGCCAAAAAATTGCCGAGCAAAAGGAATTTTTAAAGGTATTGAAGCAGTACAGTGAGCGCCTGGCGCTTGAAGAACGCCTGAATGCCATACATGACGAAATAGATGTACACACGCTTGCTGATGAATTGATCGTTCATCCGTCAGGAATTGTGCGTTTATGGCGTAACCATCACTCAAAGATCTCGGTTGCGGCGTCTATCGCCATATTTGTGGCTATGTTTGCCATGTTTATTTCGGGTACTTTCAATAACCACGATGCAAAATATATGCAATTGGCCCGTAAGGTTGGAAGTATTGAAAGTCAAACCAATCAATTAAAACAACGGGTGGCCCAAACAACCACAAAACCTGGTTATCACATAGTAGACAAATTCAGGGCAACCGGGTTTGCCATCACCGCCGACGGGCTGATCGCTACGAACTACCATGTTGTAGGTGACAATGATTCTGTTTATGTGCAAAACGCAGCCGGTAAATTATTTAAGGCTAAAGTGGTTTTTGTGGCGCCCAAAACTGATATCGCTATCCTCAAAATAGCCGATACCGCGTTCAAAGGATTAGCCGCTATACCTTATACATTTAAGCGGTCGGAAAGCGATCTTGCAGAGAACGTTTATACTTATGGCTATCCGCAGGATTCGCCGGTATATGGCAGGGGGGAGCTAACATCATCCAATGGTCTTAACGGCGATAGTACAAATTATCAAATATCTATACCGCTTAACCCAGGCAACAGCGGTGGCCCTTTAATGGATGGCCGTGGTAATATAATAGGCATAATCAATGCCAAAGAAACTCAGCTTGAAGGTGTGCATTTTGCTATTAAGTCAAGCTATTTATTAAGTGCGATAGATTCAGTTAGTAAAGAAGATAATGCTAAAGTACTCCTGAATACCAAAAACAGCATGGTAAATTTAAGCACAGTTCAGCAGCTTAAAAAGCTGAAGAATTATGTATTTATGGTGAAAGTATACGACAAATAATCTCCAAAATTCACAATAGTCCGTAAAGAGGCTTCCGCAAGGAGGCCTTTTTGTTTACCGGTCTACTTCGCCTAATACAAAGTCTATTGAGCCAACTATAGCGATCAGGTCGGCTATCATTACGCCTTTAGCCAGTTCAGGCAGAACAGACAGGTTGCAAAAGCTTGGTCCGCGAGATTTTACACGGAATGGGATCTCGGTATCGTTCATCCGCTCGTTGCCGGTTTTGGCATCGATGGACTTGTTTTGCTGGTGCATAAAGTAAAAGCCCAGCTCACCTTTGGCACTTTCGCAACGCACGTAGTAATCCTGCGGTTTTGGGGTGAGCTTGCGGGGCAGTTTAGCACGGGGATCAAAGTCCGGCGTGCGTTTTAATTCTTTTTGCAGGCGGTCGAGGCATTGTTCAATAATCCTGAGTGATTGCTCGATCTCATCCACACGTACTTTGTATCTGTCCCAGCAATCGCCAACTGCACCCATTAAACCGGTGCCTATGGGGATATCAAACTCGATCTCCGGGTAAACTGAATAATTATCGATCCTGCGCAGATCCCATTTCACGCCCGAGCCGCGCAGCATAGGGCCGGAACAGCCGTAATTGATGGCGACATCAAGCGGTAATACACCTACATTAGCCGTGCGGTCTATAAATACTTTATTATCAGTGAGCAGGCCATTAAGCTCATCCATTTTGGGTTTGAAGTAATCCACAAACTCGCGGCAACGCTCCTCAAAGCCTACCGGCAGGTCATAAAATAAACCCCCAACCCAGATATAATTATACAGCATCCGCGAGCCTGACGCCCACTCCAGAATGCCCATAATATGCTCCCTGTCGCGGAAGCACCACAGGAACGGCGTAAATGCACCGATATCGATACCATAAGTACCAATAGCAATGAGATGCGATGCAATACGGTTCAGCTCGCAAACCAGTACGCGGATGTATTCAATACGTTTAGGGATATCCTTATCTATACCCAGCATGCGCTCAACACCCATCACCCAAGCGTGGCTGTTATTCATGGATGCGAGGTAATCCATCCTGTCGGTAAACGGGATAGTCTGCTGATAAGTAAGCGACTCGGCATGCTTTTCAAAACAACGGTGCAAATAACCAATATGCGGGATCACTTCCTTAACGATCTCACCATCGGTAATCAGTTCCAACCGCAAAACCCCGTGCGTAGACGGATGCTGCGGACCCATGTTGAGTACCATGTCCTCAACAGCAGCGGCGGAGATCTTCTCGTTATATGCGCGTAGAGCTTCAGTCACTTGATTTCGGATTTCGGATGTTCGATTTCGGATTTTTTAATTGTTGATTTTGCTTGGCAGTTTTACCTATTGAAGTAAAAATTGCTGTAAGTTCATTTGCTTCAGCTTTTAGCGGAGCTAATAATTGAGGATCAATAAGTTCAGCTTCTTCCATTAGTTCAAGCCAATAAAGAGATTCATCAGCTTCTTCTTCCACAATAACTATCTTATTAATAAAGTCTGCAGTTGATTTTCCCTGACAAGCCGATCTATAGTTTGCACCAACTGACGAAGAGCTTCGGATTAATTGATTTGACAACACATTTAATGCCCGGTTACTTGGTAGATTGTTGACGAATTTTACAATGCTTGCTGCAAATAGTAATGTTCGCTTCTTTAATTGCGTTTTATCCATATATCAAAGATTAAAAATCTTAAATCTATACATCAATAACCTAAATCCGAAATCGAATATCCGAAATCACTTTATCTTAATTCCTTTATAATATTCAGCCTCTTCATAATCCTTTCTCAATGGATACCCTTCCCAATCATCCGGTAATAAAAGCCTCCGCAGGTCAGGATGCCCCTCAAAAAATATCCCCACCATATCATAAGCCTCCCGTTCGTGCCAGTCGGCTGTACGGTAAACAGATGCTACACTTGGAAACGATGGCAGCTCATTCTCATCCCGGCCATTTTCTTTGCTGATCTTCAGTACCAGTTGTGTTTGATAGGGGATGGACGCCAAATGATAAACCACGCCAAACCTCCCTGCTTCAACACCATAATCAACGCCGCTCAAACAGGAAAGAAAATCAAAATAGGTAGCAGGGTTATCGCGCAATTCAAGGCAAACATCGGCGATCTTTTCCGGCGCTATCAGCAATGCAGGCTGCATGCCGCCGGTTTCTTCTCCAACAATCACATCATCACCAAACTTCCCGATCAATAAAGATTTAATCTCTTCAAAACTCATGGCGCAAGGCGTACTTTTTTCCAGTTGGTTTTATCGGTTTTCTTATATAAGATACGGTCGTGCAGGCGGCTGCTGCGGCCCTGCCAAAACTCTATTAGCTGCGGCCTCAAAACATATCCGCCCCAGAATGACGGCTTTGGTATTTCTTTATCCTCGCCATATTCGGCTTCCAGCTCATTCCATTTTTTTTCTAATATATCGCGACTGGCAATTTCCTGGCTTTGCGGCGAGGCGACTGCGCCCAATTGACTTTTACGTGGGCGGCTATGAAAATAAGTCTCCGATTGCTCCCTGCTTAATTTCTCAATAGTGCCTTCTATACGTACCTGGCGTTCCAGCGACCCCCAAAAAAATGTAAGGGCGCCTACAGGGTTTTTGGCTATTTCCTTGCCTTTACGACTCAAATAATTGGTATAAAAGGCAAAACCATTTTTATCAAAACCTTTCAACAGAACGATCCTGCCCGATGGCCGTCCGTCATGTGTGGCGGTTGAAAGCGTCATGGCATTTGGCTCATCCTGCTGCGACTCCAGCGCCTGGTTAAACCATGTTTCAAACTGCTTTATCGGGTCGGCATCAACAGTGGCTTCACTCAAAGTAGCTGAGCTATAGTCCTGCCGCATATCCTGTAGATCTTTTTGGTTCATTTTGCAAACTTACTAATTAATTAAACCGTATAGATGTATAGTATGTCTCATTTGTATCAAAATGAACATATTTTTATACTTGTTGTTATATAATAAAAGTTTAGTTATGCTGAGTTCGATACAAGCCGCCACGGGGCACCTTCTAATTTCTGAACCATTTATGATGGATCCGAATTTTAAGCGTTCGGTGATCATCCTTACTGAATATTCCGAGTTGGGTTCTGTTGGCCTGGTACTGAACCACCAAAGCGACTATTTATTAGGCGACGTTTTGCCTGATCTGTCATACTCCGAAATGCCGGTTTACATCGGCGGACCGGTGGGTAACGATACCCTTCATTTCATCCATCAATGCCCTGAAAAGATTCCTCACGGACTTGAAATTGCCGAGGGCGTTTTCTGGGGCGGTGATTTTGAAACGGTAAAAGAACTGCTCAATACCTACCAGTTAACCCAGGATGAAATAAAGTTTTTCACCGGCTATTCCGGCTGGACGGCCGGCCAACTGGAAATTGAACTGCGGGACAATGCCTGGATCGTAACTGATAAAGTTAAAACCGACATCTTATTCGGGCACGACGATAATAACCTGTGGCGTGAAGTAGTGATAGGCCTTGGCCAGCGTTACGCGCACATTGCCAATTTCCCGGAAAATCCATCGTTGAATTAGTGGTTAGAGATTAGTGTTTTGTGATCAGTGATTCTGAACATACATTTCCCGGAATCAACGCAATCACCATAATCATCTAAATTTGCGGCCCCATGTCCGCGGCCGATTCCTCAACCTTCTTTCTCAAATCTTCTTTGAATTTAATAAGATTTTGAACCAGCGTTTCATCGCCTGTAGAAAGGATCTGCGCGGCTAAGATACCGGCATTTTTTGCAGCATTAAGGGCCACAGTTGCAACCGGGATGCCATTTGGCATTTGCAGGATAGACAGGATAGAATCCCAGCCATCAATAGAATTACTTGATTTTACAGGTACGCCGATAACCGGCAGATGGGTAAGCGATGCCACCATACCCGGTAAATGTGCTGCACCGCCGGCGCCTGCTATGATCACTTTGAGTCCGCGATCGGCAGCGGCGCGGGCGTAGCTGAACATACGATCAGGCGTGCGATGTGCCGATACGACGCTGATTTCGTAATCAACACCTAATTCCTTTAAAACATCAGCAGCATCCTGCATTACAGCAAGGTCGCTTTTGCTGCCCATTATTATTGAAACTTTTGGTGAACTCATATATCAAACTTTGTCATTGCGAGCGGGTTGTGTGGCTGTTATGTGCAGCGAAGCAACCTCGTCATGTGATGAATCAGCTTATTACTTTTAACGTTTGTTGTACAAAACGAGCTTTCTCAATAGCCTTTTCCCGGTCATTATCCACAATCGTCACATGCCCCATCTTCCTGAACGGCTTGGTCAGCGCCTTGCCATATAAATGTACGTATACGCCCGGGCATTTCAATATTTTTTCAATCCCCTGGTATACTGCCGGGCCTTCGAAGCCGGCTTCGCCAAGCACATTTACCATGATGGCGTTGCTGAGGTAGGTAGTATCGCCCAATGGTTGGTTAAATATTGCGCGTAAATGTTGTTCGAACTGCGAAACTACATTCCCCTCAATGCTTTGGTGCCCGCTGTTATGCGGACGAGGCGCAAGCTCATTTACCAAAATCCGCCCATTCTTATCCAAAAACATTTCTACGGCAAGTAAACCTACTATCTTTAATGTTTCAGCGATCCTTATGGCGATTGACTCGGCCTCCTGGTGAACTTCAAACGGCAGGGTAGAAGGTGAGATCAAAAATTCCACCAAATTGGCCTGGGGGTTAAATTCCATCTCCACCAGCGGGAATGCCTTTACTTCGCCATTTTCATTGCGTGCAACTATTACGGCAATTTCCTTCTGGAAATCAACCCAACGCTCAATAAGACTTGGTGCGGTGAAGGCTTTATCTAAATATGATTCATCTATCACTTTGTAAACGCCTTTGCCGTCGTAACCGTCCTTGCGTAGTTTTTGTATGTATGGGAATGGTATGCGGCTTTCCTTTAGCTGTTCGGGCGAGGAAATCACCTGGAATTCAGCAGTAGGGATATCGTTCTCTTTGAAGAATTGCTTTTGCAGGCCTTTATCCTGTATCAGGCGGATGATGCGCGATTGCGGGTAAATCATTACGCCTTCTTTTTCGAGCTGTTCCAGCGCATCAACATTTACCTTTTCTATTTCGATGGTCAGCAGGTCAACTTTCTTTCCGAAGTTATAAACGGTCTCATAATCGCCTAATGAACCTACGTTAAATTCGTCGCATAATTTGCGGCATGGCGCCTCCCGGTCAGGGTCGAGCACCTTTATGGTTACATTGTAGTTAATTGCCTGTTGTATCAGCATGCGGCCAAGTTGCCCGCCGCCTAAAATACCCAGTTTCAGATCGCCGTAAAATGTCTTCATTTTGATGGTGCAAGTTTACCTCAAATCTTTCAAAAACCCTAACCGCTTGTTAGCTATGGTTATTCCAGCTTTCTTGCTGTGCGGAAGTAAAAAAAGGTATGCACAATAAGATAAATAAACGTCATCAACATATATACCGCCTTGTCGCCGTTATCCTTCATTATTAAAACTGTTACCAGTAAAAGTACCGGCCCTGCAAAATAAAGCATCATGGCTACCGCTTTATTTTTGCGGATAGCCGGATTGGCCAGGAACAGCACCGGTACGGACATCAACACCAATACGCCGTTCAAAAAAAGCGCGCCCACAACAATCAGCGGCAAAACATGGCTATAATCAGAGTCCTGTTTATGTGAAATAGCATACCATATGCAGGTTGCTGCAATACCTATAATTACAGATAAAATAAATGTGCGAAAGAGTATTTTGGGTAAGCCAAGCATGCTGCAAAGCTACAGGTAAATATTATTGCTTCAAAACGGGTAACCGTGACTTTACAGATATAACAGGCGACCTTTTATCTTATAATAATAGGCATGCGCCATTAAAGCTATTGTAAGCCCGATGGTAAATATTAATATAACACAGCCTGTTATGGCGCCGGCAAGGTGGAAAGGATGTTTCTCAACTTTGCTCAATGGCTGTACCACAAATTCCATTATGGCCCAGGTTGCTGCACCGTAAAATATAGCAATGACAATCTTATACCGAAGAATAGAATTAAAAAGAGGATAACTTAAAAACCATGCAATAGTGAAGCACAGCGCTATAAAATAATGCAGCAATACCCCCCAAACGATCATGATGCTACCGCCTGTTATGGCTGCTTCACCGAATATTCCGCTGGCTACCCCGCGGAATAATTCCAGCGAAACAGTATGCGTATAATAGGCTACCCAAAGCATGGCGGCGATGCCATCAAAGGTTCCGGCCATCAGCCAGGTAAGCAAAATGGCAGCAATGATGCTAGGCCTTTTAGTGTAAACCAGTGTCGACATGGCAAATATTTGGTTTACACTAATGTAGGAAAAATATTTAACCTTTTACAGTTTCTTGCCATGCATGCGCCATTAATGCTGCGCCGGCTACTGAAGGGTGTACACCATCTATCGACCAATAGTCTGCTGCTGCATGATTCATCGCCTCGTCCATAACGGCCTGGTAGGGGATAAATGCAGCGCCAAAGTCATCAGCTGCCTTGCGCGCGGCTTCGCGATAGGCGTCAAATGCCGGGTACCAGCTATCGTCAACAGCCTTCACTCCTTTAATTGCAAAAGGTTCGCCGATAATAAGCTTCACGTTAGGAAGTGCCTGTTTGGTACGGTCAAGCAGTTTGTGGTAATCGGTGCGGTAAGTTTCGATAGTGCCTTTATAGCCAGAAGTAACGGTGTGCCAGTAATCATTTACGCCAACCATTATGCTCAGCACGTTGGGTTTCATGGTAAGCGCATCGGTATCCCAGCGGTCAGCCAATTGAAATACCTTATTGCCACTAATGCCTTTGTTACTGATGAGCAATTGTTTATCAGCATATTCCCTCAACAGGCCTGATGCGGTAAGCAGTACATATCCCGAACCCAGCGCGCCGAAATCATTAGGCGCGCTTTTGTTCTTATCCCGGCCCCATTCGGTAATGGAATCGCCCTGAAAGAGGACGATATCATTTTGCTGTAAGGTCACTTTCTTATAAGGTGCAGACTTTGCAAAAGCGGCAGAAACGATGGAAGGCATGCTTAAAGATGCCATAGTGCCGATGGCGGCGTTTTTTATAAAATTACGGCGGTTGCTCATAGTGGTAGTCGATTGTCCATAGACCATGGTCCATGGTGTAATTGGTAAGCTAAGATAATTATTCTGTTGAGATGGAGATAATATTGTTGGTTTATTGGAATAAAATGTAAAGAATGTATCATTGGCTATGGTCTATCGTCTATGGACTATGGTCTAAAAAATCCTACCTTCGCAGCATGTATCAGCTGATCAAACCCTTACTGTTTAAGTTCGACCCGGAGAAGGTGCATTACTTTGTTACCCGTAATCTCAAACGCTTTAACCTTATGCCCGGAGGGGCCGGTTTAAGCAGGGCAATATGGGATTTGCGCGATACACGCCTTGAAAAAGAAGTTTTTGGCTTGAAGTTTAAAAACCCTGTCGGGCTGGCTGCGGGTTTCGATAAGAATGCCGATGTGATCAGCGAAATGGCAAACCTGGGTTTCGGATTTATCGAGGTGGGTACAGTAACCCCATTGCCGCAGCCTGGAAACCCGAAGCCGCGCATGTTCAGGCTGCCGAAGGATAGCGCGCTGATCAACCGTATGGGTTTTAATAACCTTGGGGTTGATGTAGCAGCGGCCCGTATCGCTGCTTACCGCAAAAATGCTTCGCCTGTACAAAAGGGATTGATCATCGGCGGAAACATCGGCAAAAACAAGGTGACGCCAAACGAGGACGCGGTTAGCGATTATATCAAATGCTTCGACAAGCTTTTTGATGTGGTGGATTATTTTGTGGTGAATGTAAGCTCGCCCAACACGCCCGGCCTGCGCGAACTGCAGGAAAAAGGCCCGCTGCTCAATATCCTCAACACCCTCCAGCAACGAAATAGCAAAGATGGCGTCAGCAGACCGATACTGCTTAAGATAGCACCCGATCTTACCGATTCGCAATTGGACGATATTGTTGAGATCGTACAAACTGCCGGAATTGCCGGAGTAATTGCCACCAATACTACAGTTAGTCGTGATGATTTGCAATCGCCGGAGAAGTTGAAAAATGAAACCGGGGGATTGAGCGGCAAGCCATTAACCAAACGCGCTACGGAAGTAATCAGCTATCTCGCACAAAAGTCGAACGGCGCCTTCCCGATAATAGGGGTAGGCGGGATACATTCGCCGGAGGATGCTGTAGAAAAGCTGAACGCCGGCGCTTCGCTCATTCAACTCTATACAGGCTTTATTTACGAAGGGCCGGGACTGATCAAACGGATCAACAAAAAACTCTTATCAAATAAATAACCCATGCGCTATTGCCTGGTTACTTACGGTTCGCGCGGCGACGTACAGCCTTTTATTTACCTGGCATTGAGTTTAAATACCAAAGGCCATCATGCGACGTTGGCCGGCCCCGAAAACTTTCAGCAACTTGTTGAGAGTTACGGGATAGACTTTTATCCCTTGTTCGGCGATTCCGAGGATATTGTGAAGTCGCCTGAATTTCGAAAAGTGATCAAAACGGGTAGTAACATAGCCTTTGCGCGTATAGCCATCCGGAAAATGCGGGAAAAAGGGATAGCTATATTGCAGGGCATGCATGAAGCCTGTAAATCTGCAGATGTGATCGTTAGTTTAAACCTCTGCGTTTTTTTCGCTGCCGCAGTTGCTGAAAAACTGGACAAAAAATGGATGCTGGTACAGCTTAACCCGCCTATGATCCCAACACGGGAGTTCCCGATATTGATGCACAATTTCCCGGATGTGAAGTTGCTGAACCGCTATACTTATATACTGGTTAACAGGGCTTTGGAAATGGTTCAGAAAAAAGACTATGCCCTTTTCAGGGAAACGTTGGGTTTGCCGCCATTTAAAGGGTCATTGTTTGATAAGGTAATGAACGATAAGGTGCCGATGATACATGCTTATACCCAAGAGTTTATTACCCGTCCATTAGATTGGGATGAGCAAATTACCATTGCAGGATTTTTTACACCCAGGCCGGATGCAAGTAAAATCCCGAAGGTACCTGCAGGGCTTGAAGAATGGATACAGGCAGGAGACAAGCCACTATACATCGGTTTCGGCAGCATCCCTTTTCCGGATCCGGCCAAATTGACAAAGACCATAAGCGATCTTCTCAATAAAACCGATATCCGCATCATCTACTGCCGTGGCTGGTCGGACTTGCCCGATCTGCAGCCAAACCCGCGACTGCTCATTATCGACAAGGCAGATCATACCTGGCTTTTACCGAAATGCTGCGCCGCAGTGATACACGGCGGCATCGGCACATTAGCTGCCGTATTGGAAGCAGGCATTCCTGTAATCGTAGCCTCGTTATTTGTCGATCAGCCGGCGTGGGGCAAGATCATACAGCACCGGAACCTTGGCGTGCATATTCCGTGGAGAAAGCTTTCAGCTAAAACTATCCTGGATGGCTTATCAAAATTCAAGCAGGAACCAATGGCAACAGTGATCCCGCAGGCGCATACGCGGTTGCTAAAAGAGGATGGGATAGCGATTGCAATAGCTACTATTGAAGCTTATAGTAATTAGGGTGGTGCGTGGTGCGTATGCACCGCAACGCACCACTTAAGTGGTTGATTATAAACATGTTCTTTGTTTAAAAGCTCATATTTGTCCGGTTTTTGCTCCTTTTTTACAAAACGCACCACTATTTGTTTTTGTAATTGCCGTAGAGACGCAAAATTTTTCGTCTCTACCTTACAGTCATCCCGTCCCGATAGCTATCGGGATTGTTCCGGAAACTCACAAACAGGCGGTACACATGTATTTCGTACCCATGGCATATGAGGTGCTGAAATAAGTTCACTGTTGTCCGGTAATCTTTCGTTTAATATATAAAAACACTCTTTAGGGCCTTAAAAGGCCCTTTTTTATGTAGTTTTTAAATGTAAGCCCATGCATTGAAAAATTTTGCACCTCTTTTTAAAACCCGGCTGTCCGGTAAAAATTTACTCAAAACAAGATGCTTCTTGCATTTAGACCGCTTATGGCTACGTTGTAGCGTTGTAAAAAGTTTTTAGCGTGAAATATCGGAGCTATTTCGATACCAGCTGTCCGGTAAAACTTTTTGACAGATCTTTTACCGGACAACAGTGAAATAAGTTACTCATGACGTGACGTTTAATATCATGGAAATCCTTTAATCCGACGAATCATGGTTCAGACAAAAAAAATCCCACCGGATATCTCCAGCAGGATTTAATATCATAAATCACCGTGATAAGATGTTTCTTCAACCGAAGAAAAACTTACAAGGTCTTATTTGCTTTCCAGCTTTGCTAAAACTTCGTTGTTTTTAACCAACTGGCTTTTCTTTGGCTCGTGTGAGCGGCTGCCTGGCTGCAGGTTAGTTGCATTTTTCAGGAACTGTACCTGAAGCCTAGATACGGTTTTATTTTTTCTGTCTTTTCTTTTTAAACGAGTAACACCCATGATCTTTTTTTTTTAATATTTTAATCCTGAGGTCGAGAGCGGATTCGAACCGCTGTAGAAGGTTTTGCAGACCTCTGCCTAGCCACTCGGCCACCCGACCATTTTTTACAAGGTTGCAAAAATAGCAATTATTATTTGTATGCCAAGTTTATTTGTAGGTTTTCCGGCCTATTTCTGCACAAAATATTGCCGTGGCAACACCAACATTCAGAGATTCAGCTTTCCCGAAGCGGGGAATGGTTACTGCATGGCCAATTAATTTCTGTATTTCGGGTCGTACGCCGTTACCTTCGTTGCCCATTACAATGAGTCCTTCGCTGCCAAAATCCATATCGTAAATGTTGCCGCCATCCAGCATAGCCCCAAAAACCGGCAGCTGTATCTTGCTTAAAAAGGCCTCCAGGTTAGTATAATGCACATTTATTCGCGACAGTGAGCCCATGGTGGCCTGCACCACTTTAGGGTTATAAACATCCACCGTATCGGCCGAGCAGATAATGTTTTTTATGCCAAACCAATCTGCCGTGCGAATAATGGTACCCATATTGCCGGGGTCCTGCACGCCATCCAGAATAATAGAAAACTTTTCCTGCAGCATGGTGTTATTAAGCGCAGGCCAGCTGGGGATTTTAACTTGCGCCACAACGTCCTGCGGCGTTTTCAATGAGCTGATCTTTTCAAGGTCGTTCAGCGAAATTCCCTGAAAGTTTATTTTTCGGGATAATTTGAGCAAATTTGCCTCGAAGTTATAAGTATGGTAGATCGTTTCAATTTGGTATTCCGAATCGATAAATTCATTTACGGATTTATGCCCCTCAACCAAAAACACGCCATGCTCGCTGCGAAACTTTTTTTGTTGTAAGGATTTTAAAAAACTGACCTGAGATTTTGAAAGCATACGGTACCACTATTAATTTCCGCCTTGCAATATTAAGTATTCTCGTCGTCTTTACTATTACCGGCTGTAGTTTAACAAAACGGCTGAAACCCAACCAGGCCCTGGTGCGTAAGATCACCATTACAGGTATGGATAAAGAGTTTGCGCTGAACGCCGTAAACTACGTGGATAAAGAGCAGCAGCCCAACAACGTGGTCAACCTTGAATTTTATTACTGGTTCAGTAAAAACGGTAAAAAGGATATTGGCGAGCCTCCTGCTATTCTCGACAGCAGCCTGGTCGAATTTTCGCGCATGCAGATAGAAAAATATATTCAGAGTAAGGGTTATCTAAAAGCCAGGGTAACCGATTCTATCGTCATCAAAAAGAAAAAGGCGCAACTGATCTTCAATACGGTTGAAGGGCCTATGTTCCGCGTGCGTACATTCAGGGATAGCATATTGGATAAACGCGTGGGAATGCTTTATAATGCCAATAAAAATATATTTTTAAACGTATCTGCAGGCAATCGCTTTGACCTGGACTCGCTCGCTGCCGACAGGGATGCATTTTATCAACTGATGAAGCGTAACGGGTATTATGATTTCTATAGGCAATATGTAACCTTTGAATATGATTCGACCTACAACAAAAGTGTGGTCGACGTAAAAATGGTGGTCACCAACCCCGCCAATAAATCAGCACACCCGGTGTATCGTTTAAATAATACGCTGATATCTATATCGGACAGCCACGGACGTACAATTGGCAAGGCTGATACCATCCAGATCGATTCACAGTTTACCTATGTCGATTTTTCGCACAGGTTTAAGCCCAAAACGGTTATCATGTACGATTTTCAACGTAAAGGCGACCTGTACAACATCGATAACCAAACACTCACTACATCGCGCCTTTCAGAGCTGAACCTTTTCAGGAATGTGCCTAACCCGATATATTCCAAACTGGCCGACAGCAGCAACCGGCTCAATTCCAAGATCGATATCGTACCACTCAAGCGCATGTCCGACCGTATTGAGGGTGAAATATTATTTAACGGCGGGCAGTATGGCTACAATGTTGGCAATACCTTTACCGAGCGTAATATTTTTAAAACGGCGGCAATTTTCCAGCTTAAACTGAGTGATGATATACTTTTCGATAACCAGCATAACCCGGTAAACCCCGGCGCTATCGAGAACCAGGATATCGACTTGGGTTTAAGCCTTACTTACCCGCGCATTATATCGCCATTTAATTTTACACAACCCGGCAAGTACGGCGTGCCGCATACCACATTCGCTACAAACTTTACATTGTTTTTTCAAAAGGGATTGGTTCAGCGCGAGAGCTCTATAAATTCAGTTACCTATGATTTTTATGAGACGCCTGATAAGGAACATATTATTACGCCGATATCTATCCAGTTCTCAAGAGGAACGATAGACCGTAGCGCAGATTCACTGCTGCTGGCCAATAAATATGGCTCCTATCTTTTCCTGATAGGTCGTACCGTATTCACTACCGGGAGCCAGTACAGTTATGTATTGAACGCCAATAAGCTGAATACTTATCATAATTTTGTGTATTTCAGGGGGAATGTGGATGTAGGCGGTAACCTGCTCAACGCCGTTGCTACTGCTTTTAACACACCAAAAGATGACGCAGGCGAACGCACGCTTTTTGGCTATCCGTTTTATCAATATGCCAAGCTGGAGGCCGACCTGCGCTTTTACAAAAGTTTAGGGGGCGAAAGGCAATTGGTGTTCCGCATAAACCCGGGCATTGGCATACCGTATGGCAACAGCAACCAATTGATATTTGAAAAGGAATTTTATGCCGGCGGCTCGAACGATATGCGCGCCTGGCTGCCGCGTACCTTAGGCCCTGGTCAGTTTAACCGGGCCAGTTACGGGCAGGGCCTGGCGGCGGATTCGTTGCGCTCGCTGCTGCAATATATCGACCAGTTTGGCGAGGTGAAGATCATGACCAATACAGAGTTCAGGTATAAACTGTCGGATGATTTCTTTGGTTCGATATTGCGCGGCGCCATATTTATGGATGCCGGTAATATATGGCGGTTGAATAAACAGGTACAACAAAGTTCGGTAGAATTAGGCACAACGGTAGAAAACCCCAATGGCGAATTTAAATTAAATAACCTGCTGCAATCTACAGCCATTGGCATAGGTACAGGCCTGCGTTTTGACCTTACGTTCTTTGTGTTCAGGTTTGATGCGGCATTTAAGTTTAAAGATCCTGAGTTCCAGGGATCAGACCAATGGGTGCTCATCAACCATTTTAGCGAATTATTCCATACCGGCCCGTTCAAACGCGCCTACGAAGCGAGTAACAACGCTTCCTATAACTTTTTACAGCTGAACTTCGGGATAGGGATGCCGTTTTAGGGTAGAGATTAGAGACTGGAGATTAGAGATTAGGAGAACTGCATTGTTACCCCCCCCCACACGTTATGGCGAGGAACGAAGCCACCTCTGCGCATGCAAATCAAGCAACAAAATGTTTGTTAGTGACGTTAAGCATAGACACTTGACCGGGCGGTTTTTACTAATCTCTAATCTCCAACCTCTAATCTCTAAAAAAGACTCCTCAACCCATCCACCACACTCTGGAAGAAAGTACCCAGGCTAAGCCCGCTATGGTAATTGAAGTAGATAAACACCAAAAAGATGATCACCGCTACAATAATAAACTTTCTGAACATGTAGGCGATCAATACCAATACTATAGGTATTGCAATCAGCACCACCCAACTGATATGCACGGGCACTAACTTATCGCTCACATAAATGTAATACAGCATGCTATGCGTGCCGCTGTCGTTTTCATGGCGGGCATAGAGAAAGCTGGAGCGGTCTATTTTATGGCTATAGAACGCAACGCCTTTTTCAAATGTCAAGGTATCGTCAAATCCATTTATGGTAAACAGGAAATGGCCATTGAGGTCTGAAAGAGGGTTATTTAACGAGTCGGTTGCCACGATGGCTACCTGGCTCTGGGCGAATGGGTTTTCTTTTACAATGAAATGGTTAATGGCTACATTGTCGCCTTTAACTACGGCGAAGCACCACGCGGGGATGAGCAGACTGAAAAGTAAAAACAGTTTTTTCATATGATAGGCTGCCGGGATGAAGCGGCAAATAAATGTACAACTTATCAGCGGTTAAGTAAATAAATGTTAAGATTTAATACCGAGGCAAAACTCACCCACAACAGGTAAGGCAGCAACAGCCACGCACCCGTCCGGCTAAACCTGCTGAACCAAACCATATTCAGGATAATGCTTGCCAGCAGTGCCAGTATCACCATCAACGCCCAGAATATTTGATGCATGCCGAAGAATACGATTGACCATGTAAAGTTCAACGCCAGCTGGAGGAAGTAGATCATAGCAGCGGCTTTGAACTCGCCGGTATCATTCCGGTGCCGCCACACATGATAGGCCGCGATGGCGATGAGCACATACACAATGGTCCAAACCGGGCCGAATAACCACGGCGGCGGGTTAAATGATGGCTTTTGCAGCGCAGCATACCAGCCATGAATTTCAGGCCGGGTAAACAATGATGCGATCACGCCAATAGCTACGTTAATAGCTAACAGGATAATGAATGCGCGCCACTGTATATCTTTATTTTGATTGGCCATGTAAGCTAATAACCTGCCAGTCACTAATAAGTTTTACTGTCAGACCGGATAGGAAAGGCCCGACATATAATCCGGAAAATAATAGATCGGGTCGAATTGACTTTCGGCCAGATCGCAGCCTACGTTTATGGTATTAAGCGTAATGTCGCCGAAAATATTGGCGAGGGCAGTATCCGCAGCATCGCGCCCTCCGGCAATTTTTACCATGCCATTGAGCGGAATCAACCGGGTTGCATCAAAAAAAGTCCATTCGCCGCCAACATAGGCTTCGAAACAGGCGTGGAAATCCGGTGGTTGCAACAGGTAAGCGTAGCCGGTAAAATATCGCGCCGGGATAGTAAGCGCACGGCAAAGCGCAATGCCCAAATGCGCAAAATCGCGGCAGACGCCCTGCTGCTCGGTAACGGTATCAAATGCGGAGGTTTCTACATTGGTAGAACCACTTAAGTATTGTACATTGTTGGTGATCCATTCGGTAAGCGCCATCACCTGCTTAAATGGCGAATCGATCTCACCAAACAAGTTGTGGGCTAGCCTGTACAGCTTGTCCGACTGGCAATAACGGCTGGGATACAAATAGGGAAGGATAGACCGGTCAAGATGCATCAAAGACGCTTCCTGAGAAGTGGAGTGATCCGTAACCTTGATACAATTATCAACCAGGGCCTTATAATTTACTTTAATGCTGCCGGGATCATTCACCTCAAAACGCACAAGACGATTGCCTTCAACCGAAACGATCTCTTCGAACTTGATATAAGGATCGATGTTGAACGATTCTTCCAGTATGGTTTGACTGGGGGTGCGCAGCGCGTGGATATTTAAGATCAGTGTGCCGGCTGTGGCGGCTTCAAATTCCAGCTCGCTGAACACGTTGAATTTCATGGTGGTAAATTAGTGAGTAGTTGATTGAGTTGATTAAGTGAGTGGTTTTATTTATCCACTTAACTCAATTCGTCAAATTTTTTCTTTTTTAAATATTGAATATATCCGTTTAGTAATCGCAAACAACTGTCGTATTCAGCTTGGAAAGTCTGCAATATTTCATCGGCAATAAACTTTTCCTCATATGCGATAAAAATGTGATCGAGTGTTTCAGATAATGATCCCCTGGCCATAATGCAAAAACGTATGTTGTCTTGATAATGAAACCTTCCATGTCCTTCCGCCAGGTTATTACCAATCGATCGGGATGAGCGAATAATTTGATCAGTTAACCTATATTTTTCTTCTACCGGAAAGGATTTTGTAATTCCTGAAACCAGCATTCTTATTTTCTTAGATTGCTTCCAAACTTCCAAATCCGTAAATGAAGCCATAGTAGTTAAAGTTTGGTTTAGTAAAAGTAATATTACATTAATACTGTTCAGCTTTTTACCAACTACTCACCTAATCAACCCAATCAACTCAATCACCTAAAACCTCTTTTTCCAATTTATTAAACGCGCTATCCATCCATTCGTCAGGGATGTGTTCCAGTGCTGCTTTTAGTTCTTCGGCCCATTGGGTCGATACGGCCTGCAAGTCTTTCTGCTCATATCGCTGCTCCACCATGTGGAACGTGTCCTTACGGTACAGCGCCACATCTATCGGGAAATCCACATTATTGGAGCTAACTCTTGTCGAGTCAAACGATAAAAAACCAGCTTTTAATGCTAATTTCAGGCTTGAGTCCTCATTCACAGTACGGTTCAGTATAGCTTTGCCATGCCCCGCATTGCCAATGATGGTATAGGGTGCGCCTTGTCCTAATTCCACCCAGTTACCTTCGGGGTAAAGCAGGAAAAGCTTGTGCTCGTCATCATCCTTCAATTGACCGCCGATAATGGTGTTCAGGTCGAAATGAAAGCCTGCCTTTTCCAGCGATGCTTTATCCTCGCTGGCTACGCGTTTTACCTGCTCGCCAAAGGCATTTACCGCCTTATACAGCTTATTGAACTCGGTTTTCCCCATTATCTCGCTAAAGTAAGTAATGGCCTTATCCCGTGTCGACCTTAAGCCGCTCGTCATTATGAAAAGCGAAAAGCCATCTTTTTGTTCTATGGTGATCTTCTTTTTTGTCGTAGTATCGGTACCTGAAGTGATACGGGTATCGGCGAGTGCTAAAAGGCCTTCCTTTACTTTTATTCCTAAGCAATAAGTCATGGATGAGCGATAGTTTTTTGTGGCTGCCAAAATAGTTAAATCTTCAACCAATTACAGTACAAGATTAAATTTGTTGATTTTGGGTGTAATGTTTTGAAAAACGCCGTCTCTAACGCTAAAACAATCACTAAATGACACAGGAAAATAGCATATTAAAAGTTGAAGGCCTGAGCGTAAGTTACGGCAATACCGTAGCGGTGAAGGATGTTTCCTTCGATGTGCGCAAAGGCGAAATATTCGGCCTGCTCGGCCCGAACGGCGCCGGTAAGACCAGCACGCTCAGCGCCATTGAAGGACTCGTGAAATTTCAAACCGGCACCATTATGGTTGATGGATACAACGCCGCCGAAAAACCATTATATGCCCGTGCATCCATGGGCGTGCAGCTGCAGTCCACCAGTTTCCAGGCTGAATTGCGAGTGCCCGAAATACTGCAATTATATGCAGGCGTTTACGGGGTGCCACTGGACAAACAAAGAATTGACGCAATACTGAAAGAAATAAAGCTGGAAGATGCCGTTAACAAAAAATTCGGCGAGCTTTCGGGCGGGCAGCAGCAGAGGGTGTCGCTGTTTATCTCCACTATCCATAATCCGAGATTGGTATTACTGGATGAGCCAACCACCGGCCTCGACCCGCAATCGCGCCGCCAGTTGTGGGAGCGTATTGAGGCTGTTCGCGAAAAGGGCCACGGCATTGTGCTCACCACGCACTCGATGGAAGAAGCAGAGGCCGTTTGCGACCGTATCGGCATTATCGACCATGGCAACATGATCATCGTAGATACACCACAAGCGCTCATCGACAAATATAAAAACGATCCGGAAGTGATCGCATTATCGCGCAGGGGCAAAGTAACATTAGAAGACGTATTCATCGCATTAACCGGCCGCGCCGTACGTGCATAAATCATAAAAACATTAAAGACATGGAAACAGTAGTACCAAAAATATCGATCGTATTTAGAACCCTTTTCAGGGCGGATATCACCACGCAATGGCGCAACAGGAAAGGGCTGGTCATCTCATTGCTCATCCCGGTAATGATGGTGATGTTATGGAAAGACATGGTAAAAACAGCAGGCGGCGCATGGGTGCTTTCAAATGCCCTGAGCTATGGCCTTGTAGCACTTGGACTGATGGGTTATTCCAACACCATAGCCCGCGACAGGGATAAAGGAATATTCCAACGGCTCCGTGTAGCACCCATACCAACCTGGGCCATTATGTGCAGCAGGCTGCTGGTGCAATTACTCATGATCGTGATCATTACCCTGGCCATATTTATTGTAGGCTATGATGTGGATCATATCAGCCTGAGTGTAAGCGGTTATATCATTACTTTGTTTACATCTATTATTGGCGCCGGGTTCTATCTTTCCGTAGGCCAGCTGATCGTCGCGCTGATCAAAAACCCCGATACGGTTAATTCAACCTCACGTTTTGTATTTATTATTTTCGTGGTGTCGGGCATGGTGATCAGCCTGTACGACAAAGCCAAAAAACTTCCGCCGGAATATGCAACCATCTTCCACTGGTCGCCCTATGGTACTATCAACACTATGATGGCCGCAGGCATGGAGCCATCAACCTGGAACATGCATGCTACCAACGCGTCGCTGGCAACCATTGGTTACATCGTAGTGTTCCTGGTGATCGGGATAAGGAAGTTTACGTGGAATACGAAGTAGTGGTTAGTGATTAGGAATTGTAGAGACGCAATACTTTGCGTCTCTTTTTTATTTATAGCACAACCGTCGTACCTAAACCCGGTTGCAGCGCCCTTCGGCAGGCTCAGGATGACATGCTTCGGCGTATGAGCGGAAAACGGGACTGCAGAAAATAGCAGAACTGTAGTTGTTTTGGATGATTATTTTTCCAATTGCTTCAGCAATTCTTTAGCGGGGACAGAAATTGGATTGCCGTTTTCATCGCCGACAATAAGGTTGCCGCCTGCAGCCGCAGTACGTTCAACCAGTCTGCGATTAGCCAATCGCATACCTGTTATTATTTTTTCCGTAATGATCTCCAAATTGGTTTTATCCGGATTGCTCATCTGCCAGTATATTTATGATTTTCCAGCTATCTATATTCTCAACAAATTTAACGGATTTTTTATTTCCATTAGCAATTACTTGTGTAGCAGCTTCATTGTTATTTACTATTATCCAATTGTCGCATATTGGTATATATAGATGGATCAAATTGTTTATACCTCTGTGATATCGCCGTTCAATAACGTGTTTTGGAATATTATGCCCGCCGTTTTCAACTCGCTCTGCAACCCGTTCAAAAGCTTGTTGTACAGATGGTAACCAAATATATAACAAAGTGATTTCATACCCTTTTTCCTTCGCTTTATTAATGTATGATATATAGCTTTTTGTGGATAGCGTTGTTTCAAAAGCGAAATCTACCCCACTTTTCATTAACTCCTGTATCCTTTGCAGCATTATCTGGCCGGCTTCAAGTGCCACACTTTCTGGGTTGAAGGGCGATAATCCTGCCGCTATAATATCTGCATTTACAAATTCCCTGCAGTTAAACAACTCTGGTAATATAGTGTAACTCGCAGTAGTTTTACCTGCACCATTACAGCCTGAGATGATATAAAGATTGGGCATTGTTGAGTAAAATTAGCGATTCATATCAGAATTCTATGCTTTATTAAAACAATAACAAGCATACTAAGCCTTAAATTTCTAAATTTGGCCTCCAACTAAAATTTACACACTACTGTTTAATAAAATGAGTAATAAAGGAGTTATCAGCAAAGAAGAGGATTATTCGCAATGGTATAACGACCTGGTGATCAAGGCCGACATGGCCGAGTATTCGCCGGTGCGCGGCTGTATGATCATTAAACCGTATGGCTATTCTATTTGGGAAAAGATGCAGGCCGTGCTCGACAAGATGTTTAAGGACACCGGCCATAGCAATGCCTATTTCCCGCTGCTGATACCGAAATCGTTCTTCAGCAAAGAAGCCAGTCACGTAGAAGGCTTTGCTAAGGAATGCGCTGTTGTTACCCATTACCGTTTAAAAAACGATGAAAACGGACAGATTGTTGTTGACGAAGATGCAAAGCTGGAAGAAGAACTGATCATCCGCCCTACATCTGAAACTATTATCTGGAATACTTATAAAGGCTGGATCCAATCCTATCGCGACCTGCCAATTTTAGTGAACCAATGGGCCAACGTAATGCGCTGGGAAATGCGTACGCGCCTGTTCCTGCGCACCAGCGAATTCCTTTGGCAGGAGGGCCATACCGCCCATGCCACTGCTGATGAAGCGATTGCTGAAACTGAGCAAATGTTGGATGTATATGCCGATTTCGCCGAAAACTGGCTGGCGCTACCGGTAGTTAAAGGCCGCAAAACGCCAAATGAGCGTTTCGCCGGTGCGCTGGATACTTATTGCATTGAGGCATTGATGCAGGATGGTAAAGCGCTGCAAGCAGGCACCTCGCACTTTTTAGGGCAGAACTTTGCTAAGGCTTTTGATGTGAAATTCACAGGTAAGGATAACAAGCTGGATTACGTTTGGGCGACCTCATGGGGCGTTTCCACCCGTTTGATCGGTGCGCTCATCATGGCGCATTCTGATGATGCAGGCTTGGTATTGCCGCCAAAACTTGCGCCTATACAGGTGGTGATCGTGCCGATTTACAAGCATGATGAAGAACTGGAAAATATTACCAAATTTGCCGATGCGCTTACAAAAGAGCTGAAGGCTAAAGATATCTCAGTAAAGTTCGACAAGCGCGATACTCATCGTCCGGGTGCAAAATTTGCCGAATATGAGCTGAAGGGCGTTCCGCTGCGCGTTGCTATTGGTAGTCGTGATATGCAGAACGGTACTGTTGAATTGGCGCGCCGTGATACGAAAACAAAGGAAACGGTAAACCAGGAAGGATTGGCGGGAGTCATTGAAAACCTGCTGGAAGAGATCCAGCAAAACATCTACAATAAAGCGCTCGACTTCAGGACCGCCAACATCACTAAGGTCGACGATTACGAAGAATTCAAAAGACTGCTTGATGAACAGCCAGGGTTCCTCTCCGCCCATTGGGACGGTACGCCGGAAACCGAGCAAAAAATTAAAGATGAAACTAAGGCGACAATCCGTTGTATACCTTTGGATAATCCGTTAGAGGATGGCAAATGTATCCTAACCGGAAAGCCATCAATTCAGCGGGTACTTTTTGCAAGAGCATATTGAGTTATAGTCCATAGTCCATGGTCGATAGTCCATGGCTATGGCGGTTAATTGTTTTTACTATGGTCCATTGACTATCGACTATGGACTGTGCAATGCACACCATGAAATTCGCAACTAAAGCTATACACGCAGGGCAGGAGCCCGATCCAAGCACCGGCGCGGTGATGACGCCGATATACCAGACATCAACCTACTGGCAAAAAGCCCCGGGCGATAACCAGGGCTATGAATATTCGCGCGGTACAAACCCAACGCGCCACGCGCTGGAAGGCTGTTTGGCGGCATTGGAAAATGCGAAATACGCGCTGGCATTCTCAAGCGGCATGGGCGCCACGGATGCCGTGATGAAACTTCTCGCACCGGGTGATGAAGTGATTACCGGAAATGACCTGTATGGCGGCTCATACCGTATCTTCACCAAAATATTCGCCAACTACGGTATCAAGTTTCATTTTATTGATCTAACTGATCCTAATAATATACTGCAATACATTAACAGCAATACCAAAATGATCTGGGTTGAAACGCCAACCAACCCAACTATGCAGATCATTGATATTGAGGCGGTAGCGAAGATTAGCAAGGAAAATAAACTACAACTGGTGGTGGATAACACCTTCGCATCGCCATACCTGCAAAACCCTATCGACCTGGGCGCTGATATCGTAATGCATTCTGTTACCAAATATATCGGCGGTCACTCGGACGTGGTAATGGGCGCTTTGATGCTGAATGACGAGGAAACTTACAAGAAACTATGGTTCATCTATAATGCCTGCGGTGCTACACCTGGTCCGATGGATAGCTTTTTGGTGCTCCGAGGCATTAAAACCCTGCACCTGCGTATGAAAGCGCATTGCGAGAACGGCCGGAAGATTGCCGAGTTTCTAAAAACCCACCCAAAGATCGATAAGATCTACTGGCCGGGCTTTGAAGACCATCCTGACCATGCTGTTGCTGCAAAGCAGATGCTTGATTTCGGCGGCATGATATCGGTAACCATTAAAGATGCTACACTTGAAGATACCTTCAAAGTGGCCTCATCCTTCAAAGTATTTACCCTTGCCGAATCATTAGGCGGTGTGGAATCGCTGATAAACCATCCGGCTACCATGACGCATGGCTCTATCCCTAAGGAAGTACGCGAAAAGGTAGGCGTGGTTGACAGCCTGCTGCGTTTAAGTGTAGGAGTGGAGGATATTGATGATCTGCTGGAGGATTTGGAACAGGCGCTGTCGTAGCGGGAATAAAAATGGGTGTCACCCTGAGGTACTCGAAGGGTGTGCGTAGGGCCTTTGCCCGCATGCTTCGAGTACCTCAGCATGACAACGCTCTTTTTCTACCAAAATCCACATGGAAACAACCGATCTCCAATCCTTCCTCGATTCCAAAGTCATCCAATACAACCAACCGGATTTCATCAAAAACGACCCGGTAAGCATCCCGCACCTGTTCACTAAAAAGCAGGACATCGAGATCATGGGCTTTTGGGCAGCAACCTTAGCCTGGGGGCAGCGCGTTACCATCATCAATAAATGCAAAGAGCTCATCAGCCTGATGGATGGCGCTCCGTATGATTTCATCATTAACCACGAAGAGCCTGACCTGAAAAAGCTGTTACACTTTAAGCACCGCACTTTTAATGATATTGATACGCTGTATTTTATCGCGTTTTTCAGGTGGCATTATGAGCACTTTGATAGTCTCGAAGATGCTTTCATCCCTACTAGTACTGTCGTTCTGAGCGATAGCGAAGAACCTGCACACCAACCAATTGACGGACATCTCAGCGTTGAGAGTGCATTGAATCATTTTAGAAAATATTTCTTTTCTCTTCCCGATTTTCCACATCGCACCAAAAAACACGTATCCTCTCCCTCGCAAAAATCAACCTGCAAAAGGCTCAACATGTTCCTGCGCTGGATGGTACGTAGAGATGATTGCGGTGTAGACTTCGGCATCTGGAACAAACTCAAACCCGCCGACCTCATCATGCCCTGCGACTTGCATGTAGACCGCGTGGCCCGCAAGCTAAAGCTCATCACCCGCAAACAAACCGACTGGCAAACAGCAGTTGAACTAACCGAACGCCTCCGCGAATTTGATCCTGCAGACCCGGTGAAATATGATTTTGCGCTGTTTGGATTGGGGATAGAGGAGAAGTTTTAACTCTTCACCGGATTCCCGCTATCATCTGTGTCAATACTCTGATTCTGAAACCTGAAGAACATCGCAACCCATTGATCAGTATCTGTAAAGTGTATGAATAAGGCGCCGTCCTGCCAGGTGCCGTTGCTATGCGCCTCGGTGCCGCTATCGCCCTGGTTCATATGAATATCATGGATGCCGAGTGAATCATCTGCCGAAAAATGTTTCCGGGTATCGGGCTGTGAGTTGCCGGTATTATCATTCCAACCCGAGCCAAAGGCGTAAACATCGGCATTAGGGTTGTTTTTGGCCTTTTGTATCCACGGATTTATTTTGTCATTCAAATCAGTATCGCCGCCATTAGTTCCTTTGGGAGGAACAACGGTCATCTTATCCAATGGAAACAAAGCAGGAGAGTAGCGAATAAAATCCAGCAACAGGTCTTTTTCCATATTTGCCTTTGGGGTGAACCCTACAGCGGCATTCGGCATTAAACCGGTTAGCGGATGTATATAGTCAGTATCCTGGTAAAACATCACCATGCGGTCAGTTTCTAAAACCTGGTTGTTTTTGCCGTTTCGGTAATGAGTTTGTTTGTTATTAGCCAGTTCGGAGTATACGTCCACGGCGATACGGTATGGCGTGCCATTTGCATTGAGCTCTATTTGATAGTGGTCAGTACCACCCTCATAAGGTATAGCGTCTGTTACTTTACCTCTTAACACTCCATAATTTACCGGCATATATTGGGGATTTAGATTTTTGTGAAATTATCGGTCGCGCTTTACCAAATCTTTAAATTTAGAATAATAAATTCGTGCAGATTGTTTGCCAAAATGTCGGGGTCAGAGTGTTGCTCCGCCCTTTGTTTCCTTACCTATCCTTTTGTCACCATGTGCAATCAGTTCGCATACATCTATGGCGGCTGTTTCAAAATCTTCATCTCCCGCCTTTAACAACCTCCAGCCGGAATCATGCATTTCGCCGTTATCCAGTATAAAGTTCGTCATCGCCGGGATATCATTTTCCAGGCTTTGGTGATGCTCTTTCGAAGTGGCCACCCAAATACCGTTTAGATCGGTGTTTTTTGCTGCCTTCCGTAAAATGAGCATTATCTTTTTGTCGAGGTAAATATAATGCATGCCAAATCTTGGCTTAACGGTTATGTTAAGCGGCAGGTAATCAAATACAAAATCATATGGAGCAGGTTTTGCCATGATTTAATGATATAAATATCGATTTTTGTAAAAAGATATCAAATGGCTAATTACGATACAGATGACCCAAACGGGCTTTCAGGCTTTCTCTCAGGCCGAAGTAAGATAAGCCTTGATCTTTTCGATCATTTTATTAACGAGTACCAAAAGCTGGCGCCAATTACATTACATCCCGCCAAAACTATGATCGGCGTTGGCAACCCACATAAGCGCATCGCCTGGATAACGCAATTCGGCAAAAACTTTGTGCACGTGGTGTTCCCGTTCGACAGGCCTTATGAGGATAACCTGTGTTTCCAGAAAATAGCTCAGGTACCCGGCCAGCAACAGTTCAACCATCATTTCCGGATGCTGCAAAAGGAGGATGTGAATGATGAGGTGAGGGAATTTATGAAAAAAGCTTGGAACCAGGATTGAACGAATTTATTTGATTTGCAAGGTGTTGATCCTTAACATCCTGTAAATCTTCTTTAATCTGCTTAATCCTGGTTCTTACTGTTCCTCCTTAAAATAAACCTTGTAATAATTCATGTGCTTGTCATCATCATAACCCTTCTCTATCAGCTCCTTATCGCCATGAATGTAAATGTGAAAATTCCTGTCGAGCTTTAATACGCTTTTGTAAACCCGCTGCTGTTTTTTTACTGCGTTGGCTGAGATTTCGAAAGTATCCGCAATAGGTGTTTCAAACTCCTGCTCATATTGCCCTTTAAAGGTTTTAAATGATTCAAATGCCTTATCGTTACCGATCACCTCGTTGCCGAATTCTTCCAGGTCGAAAGTTTCTTTTTCCTTGAAATATTTGATGGATTTATTCAGCAGATCGATCTTATCCGCCTTGGTCATTTCAAATTCGTCGTCCAGCTTTTGGGTAACAAAGTTTTTGTAGATGCCTAATGCATTATTGGTTTGGTTAAAGCTGTCGTTACGAATTTTCAACTGTAAAAATTCGTCCTTCCAATATACAGTATCCTGCCCACGGTTGGTGTTGTCGATCACCACAACCTTATAGCCGTTTTCCTTATTGGTATTGAAGATCAGCGCGCCTTTATCCAGTTTATTAATGTTAATGGCGTTTTCCTCATAATCTATATTAAATCCATCAGCCTGCGGGTAAACTTTCAGATAGGTTTCCTTATTTTCAGACTTGAAGATGCCTATTGCGTCCAGCAATTCGCCCTCTATTTGCACTTGTTGAAAATGAGCAACATACAATTCGCCCGGTTTAATATTGGGATGATTGGTGACGTTATACAGATGCTTGGCAATTTGCTGTGAGGCTTCGTGGAACTTGTTTTCGTTCTCAAAAGCTTCTTCCGCGAAGTGATAAGCCTCGTTCAGGTTCAGGTCGCCGCTGCTATGCGTGAGGTGGTAAACCTCGTTGGCTTTTTCAAAAGGCTTCAGAAAATATTGCGTTAATAGGTTTTGGATGATATCATCCTTTAACTCCAGCGGCTTGTCAGACAATGAATAGAATTCATTTTGCGACTGATTGCCAATATGATGTACGGAGACGGTCTCCAGCGATGCTTCGAAAAAAGTTATCATAATTACCCGCGCAAGTTATCAATTTTGGCGAAATGCTTCTTGCAAAAAGATGGCATTACATTGCTGCCAAATTACCACCTTTGCTGTTAGTTCATGGATGATGGTTCATAGTTCATGGCAGAAATTATACTATGATCTATGAACCATGAACTATGAACCAAACAGAACCAACTATAGTCGCCCTTGCCACACCGGCCGGAAGCGGCGCCATTGGTATCATCCGCCTTTCGGGGCCGGATGCCATTACCATTGCGCAAAGTGTTTTTAAAGGGAAGGATTTAACCAAGCAGAAATCGCACACTATCCATTTCGGTCACATTATGGATGGCGGCGTGATGCTTGACGAGGTGCTGGTTTCATTGTTTATAGCGCCGCGTTCTTACACGCGCGAAAACGTCGTGGAGATCTCCTGCCATGGTTCGCAATACATTATAGAATCGATCATCAAACTGCTCATCCGGAAAGGAGCAAGGGCAGCCAAACCCGGCGAGTTTACCTTGCGTGCATTCTTAAACGGACAATTAGATCTTTCGCAGGCCGAGGCCGTTGCAGATCTTATCGCTTCCAACTCAAAAGCCTCACAACAAGTGGCTTTGCAACAATTACGCGGCGGTTTCAGCAATCAGCTACAGACATTGCGCGGCCAACTGGTACAATTTGCTTCGCTGATAGAATTGGAGCTGGACTTTTCAGAGGAAGACGTTGAATTTGCTAACCGCGGCCAATTAAAGCAATTGATAGTTGATATCACCCGCGTTATCGGCTCATTGATCCAGTCGTTTGAATTGGGAAATGCCATTAAACAGGGGGTAAATACAGTAATTGCCGGTAGGCCTAATGCAGGCAAATCAACCCTGCTAAATGCCCTGCTGAATGAAGAGCGCGCCATTGTAAGCCATATTCCTGGCACCACACGCGATACAATTGAGGAGATACTAAACATCCACGGCATCAACTTCCGCCTGATAGATACCGCAGGCATTCGCGAAGCAACAGACGCTATTGAGCAGATCGGTGTACAACGTACAATGGAAAAGATCAGCCAATCCGCTGTGCTGATCTATGTTTATGATGCGTCGGAGATCACTATCGAAGAACTTAATCTTGATTTGCAAAACCTCGAAAAACCTGGTATCGCCATGCTGGTTGTCGCCAATAAGATCGACCTGCTATCCGAAGAGGACGTTGCTGCTTTGCCGCATTCGCAAAGCACGGTAACCATCTCCGCTAAACAAAAATTCCATATCGACGATCTCAAAAACAAGATCTACAACGCCGCCATAAAAGACCAGCTGACCGGCAGTGAAATGTTGGTAACCAACATCCGCCACCTCGAAGCGCTCCAAAAGACGGAAGAAGCACTAAGCAAGGTTCTGACAGGCCTCGACACACAAACTACTTCGGATTTCCTGGCAACAGATATCAAGCAAGCGCTGCATTATTTAGGCGAGATTACAGGGGCAGTTACTACTGAGGATTTGCTGGAGAATATTTTTAGCCGGTTTTGCATTGGCAAATAGGTAGCCAAAAATCGACATTTCCTGACAACTACAGGCAATTAAAATACTGATTGTTAATAAGTTGTATCTTTTTACTTGCCAGTATATTTGGCAATTCCACGTTGTTTTTGCTAAATTTGTTACTGAAATGTAACTCGGAGTTACAAAAAAATAACAGTTTCATTTTCGGGGGAAATCATGTCGCTTAAAGATCCTTATAAACCCTTAACGACCCTTAATGAACCTAAAAATGGGGGAGATAACTACTGAAGATAATGGCAGTAGTTATCTCCCCTTGTCTGTGTAATTGCCTGTAAATAAGATGATTATACACAAGGTGTAATAACATGCGACAAATGTGAGAAAGAAAGCTTAAATATCAGATGAGCTCAAATTTTACGGTAAATAGAATTTGCGAAGGCTGCGGTAATGTTTTTGAAGCCAAAACGACCGTGACCCGGTTTTGCAGTAAGCTGTGCACCAAGCGTGTTTACAAGAAATCGCTACGTGGGATTAAGATGGCTTCAATGGATAAGGTCGTTGCCGAACGATAAAAAGCGGCTCATCGGTCGGTGTTTTTAAAAAAGACTCGAATGCAGTAATGAAATCTTGCGAATCGGGTATAATGAGAAGGTGTTGATGATCGTTCTTCTCTAAAGATGAGAGGTATATGCTTTTTTTTAGCGTTGAATTGCCGAATTCAACTATTCTTTCTGATCGCACCGTTAACATGCAGGCTGTTTTTGAAGGAGAAATCACTCCTAGAAACGAGTCTTCAATAAACTCATTTCTGCTATAAACTTGAGGTTTAAATTGAGATGGTTCGGTGCTCATGAATATAAAAGTAATAAAAACAATCATTCGTTATAGGATGTAGTTATTATAGCTTTAAACTTTCTCAAAATCATTTACTTATGAAGAAAATTTTGACAATCGTATTGCTGTTTGTAACGGGTTACGCAAATGCACAAAATACAACGGGCTCTAAGATTTCTGCTGATGATATGCAGAAAGTTCTTGACCAGGAGAATGCGGCCAGGAAAGAAGTAGGCGTTCCGCCGGTGATCTGGAGTGCCGATCTTGCGAAATACGCGCAGGAATGGGCCGATCATTTGGCCAGTTCAAAATCTTTTGAGCACCGTTCTCAACACCAATATGGCGAGAATATTTATATGGGCAGCGGTAACTATACACCCTTAGACGCCTCTTTGGCCTGGTACAGCGAAAAAGGAAAATATAAATATGGTAAATTCAACGGTAAGGGTGGGGCGGGACATTATACCCAAATGATCTGGAAAAATACGACCCAGGTAGGCGTCGGTGTTGCGTTCGATTCGGACGGTAAAATCTATGTGGTAGCAAATTATTCGCCGCCGGGCAATTGGATGGGTGAACTGCCGTATTAATCAGTAATTCCAAACGCTTTCATAGCCACCGATACTTTCAGTATAGGCAATGAGTTCTGCGTAGAAAGGTGTTTGGGCAAGTGTGGCGGTGTCGCCGACCATTATGAGTTTCTTTTTTGCGCGGGTCATGGCGACATTCATCCGCCGGTAATCGGAAAGGAAGCCGATGGTACCGTTGTCATTGCTGCGGGTGAGCGAGATATAGATCACATCGCGCTCCTGGCCCTGGAAGCCATCAACCGTATTCACTTCAACTTGCGTTCCGGCCAGGAGTTTTTTCAATTGGGTAACCTGCCCACTATAGGGCGCAATAACGGCAATGCTGGCATTGTTATAATTCATCGCTTCGATATGGCGTACAATAAATGCAGCCTCTTCCGGATTGCTGGTGCTGGTGCCTTCGGTCTGTTCTTCATAACCTGCGCCGGCGGTGTCAATAAAAGTGAATGGCTTGTCGCCTTCAAATAATAGCCAATTCGCTACTTTCGGATCAGCAATCAGCTTGTTTTCATAGAATTTGAGAGAAGGAAAACCCATGATCGCAGTATTCATCCGGTATTGGGTTTCCAGTAAAGTCACAGCTTCCGGATGGAGCATCACGCACTTTTCCATCAGTGTAGTAGTCAGGGCGCTGTTTTGCGATTTAATGGTTGGTGGCAATTGCTGATGGTCACCGGCCATAATCAGCCGTTTCGCATTTAAGATCGGTATCCAGGCAGCCGGTTCTAAGGCTTGCCCGGCTTCGTCCATGATCACGGTGTTATAACGCAAGTGTTTAATGGTATAATGGTCTGCACCAACCAACGTTGCTGTTATGACCTGTGCTTTACTGATCACATCTTCGCTGATAAAGGTTTCTATTTTATCGGCGTCACGAACGATCCGGTGCGCTTCATCGAAAAGCGCCTTGCGTTGGTCGCGCTCAGCTTTGCCAAAACTACGCTTGTATTTGTGCGCCATGTTTTTGAATTCGGACGCTTGCTTTTTGAGCTTTTTGATCTCTTTGGCCTGCGGGTGTTCAGCGATCCGGCTATCAAGTGTCAGTTTTTGTAAACGCTCTGACACCCGAACGGGATTGCCAATACGCAACACATTCAGACCGCTTTCTGTCAATTTTTCGCTGAGCAGGTCTACTGCTGTGTTACTTGGCGCAACCACCAATAACTGCGGTTCGCCGTTCGCGATTAGTGCCTGAATCGCTGCAACCATTGTGGTCGTTTTACCTGTGCCGGGCGGGCCATGCACAATGGCGAAATCTTCGGCATTCAAAATTTGATTGACTGCGGCTTGCTGTGACGCATTAAGATGAATCGCTTGTTTTGAGGGGATAATTGTTGAATATGTTGGCTGCTGTTCACCGATCAGCACTTTAATCAGCTTGCTCTCGGTCTTGCCTGCTTGTTTAAGCGCGTTACGCATCTCATCATAACTGTACGCATCAAACAGCAAGTCAATGCCGAGTTTGCCGTCTCGGGTCCAGTCGGGCAATTCCTCGGTCAGCAAAGTGATCTTCATGCGGTCGCCGCCGATATGGGTGATGGTACCGTTGACCCGGTCTTTCTCATCATGATTGGAGAATAAAGCGACAGCACCGCCAAAACGGAATTGATGCGATAATTCTTTATGTGTTGTCCGCTCGACCTCCACGCTAAGGTAATCGCCGCGCGTCGGTTCGGTGTCCCGGATGGCGATAGGGTACCAGGTAATGCCGGAAGTCCGCCGTTGCGCAGCGCTGCTGCCTGCGGTCAGCTGGTTGAAAGCGGTCTCATCGGCTTTACGTTCCGCCTCGAGCTGGTCTGTTAATGTTTTGAAATAAGAATTCATTTAAAATGCAAGTATAGCCAATGTCCTGCGAATTAATCTGTAATTAATTGCTAATTATATTAGCTTTGTGTTCTAATTTTTTTAGTATATGTGCGGGCAAGTCGATTTAGGGGAGCAAAAGGATATTAAAATTTATAAGCGGGACGGTGGTTCTTATACACCAAAAAGCAATACAGCCGGTAATCCCGGCTCGATGCTCCCGGTGATGACGGATGCGATGCCGGACAAAGTGCAGCAATTCCGCTGGGGATTGCTAACGGAAGACGATGATCGTATCCACAGTAAAATAAACACGCGCGTATCGAATCGCTGTTCCTGGCGCCGATGTGGAAGGAACTCGTGGGAAGAAAGCATTGTGTGGTGCGTATCCAAGCCTTTTTTGAATATAACCCGGAACAGCAAAAGACTTACCGCATCGAGCGGACCGATGGAATTCCATTCAGCATGCAACTTTCTTATCTGAAAAGATTTGCAGCAACTCCTTACAATTATTGCATTACACCCATGGATTTTAAATAATTATCATATTTATCCCAAAATGTTGTACTTGCAATTATTTTTTTCATAGTTTTAACCATCAATTTATAACACCGCTTTATTTAATTTTAGCAGAAACCTGAATTTTACACAAACAAACCTGTGACCCTATTTTTGACCGTACCCGCCTGCTGAAAAAGATGTCATTTATGGTTATCGGAATTCTTTCACAATACACAAACATTTGTAAAAATGGATACTTCCGACTTCGCGTCATTAGCCGACAGCGCTAAAGACCTTGGCTTTTTGATCGGTTTATTAAAGGGCACCAAAGATGACCTTTCTGTAAATCTCGATTGGTTCTCTGATCCCGAAACAGGTCTGTCCGATGGCTTCAATTGGCAGCACCTGCAGCCTGTTTTAGAAAGCTTTTTAGGCAAAGCCGCCAACCCGCTGAATGCCGGCGACGACCTGCTAAACGAAAACTGGTATTCCATAACCGTTAACAATGATGAGGGCGAGCCGGGGGATTCGGGATTTTACTTCGTACAAAAAACAGCCGGCGTGCAGGAGCTGCTTGGCGTAGGCACTCATAAACAGTTTGAAAATAAGGCTGGCGCAAATACGGTTAGCATCCATCCGTTTGCTTTTATCCCTGTTTTTAAAATGCCGGTGGACCCTTACGGCACACCCATCTTTGACATTAATACCGATGGCCCGGTGGAGATAGGTATCGAGGTTAATTATTCGGGCACTTTTACGCTCGATACAACTGCATATAACGGCATGATCTTCGTGGCGTCCTTTGATTTCAATAAAAATACACCCGACCTTACTTTTTTGCTGCGCGAACCTGGCGGCGAATACCAGAGTTTTCCTTCTATCGATAAAAAGGTCATATTTAATACATTACTGAACCTGGAGAGCATCGCTGGTTTCCTGGGTAAAAATGTGATGCCTGATAAGTCGCCCATACAGTTTAATTGGGGCAACCTGTTTTACGCACTCAAATGGCTGGAGACAGAAAAAGCGCCTTACACCGCAGGCACCATAGATATTACCGCGGCGCCGGATGCGTTAAAAGATTACATTAAAACGCTGCTGCTTAACGCCTTTAATAAACTTACAGGCGCCTCAAATGACCTGGTTACTACGCTCTACAGTAAAAAGGCGGAGAAAAAAGGCGACCCATCATGGTCTATCGGTATTGTAAAGGAAAATGGCCTGTATGGCTTAAATGTGCAGCTTAACGATATTAAGGTAAGCAGCAATCCGCTAGTAAAACTCCAGTTTGGCTGCAATACCAGCGACGGTACTTCGTGGATAGAAAAGGCCGGCGGCACCAAGCCATCAGTGCCAGGCATCAATTTCTTCCTGTTAAAAGGTACCGGCCTCAGCGATATTAGTTTTGATCCACAGTTTGAAGCATTGTCTGTCGGCCTGGATATCAGCAAAGCCAGTGGCCAGCCATTATTCGATATAAAAAATTACAGCCTTAAAAAAGCGGAGCTACGCGGCTATTTCACCACACTTTCGGGCATAACCTGGGGTGTTGCCGCCGCCGTTAATGGCATAGCGCTGCCGCTGGGCTTACCTTCAAAAGATGGTAAGGACAGCGTTGCCAAAACCTTGCTGGCTACCGCCGATAAACCCAAAAAGGAAGCGGATGCAAAGCCGGCTGTAAACCCCGAATTTTCATTACTCACGGCATATCTTAAAAAGTTTTACCTGCAACTGTTTGATAAAAACGGCAAACCGCAGGATGTGGTGAGCATACCGCTGCAAAAATCATTCGGACCGGTTGCGCTTAATGATGTTGGCATTGGTTGGCGCGGGTCTGATTATTCGCTGCTTTTCCAACTGGGTGGCGGACTGAACCTTGATGCGCTTAAACTAGGCCTCGAAAGCCTTACGGTAGGCGTCCCGGTTAAAACACCTGCCGATATCGGGAGTTATAGCCTCGACCTCGAGGGGCTGGATATCAGTTTCAGCAGCGGCTCGGTAAGTATAGCCGGCGGCTTTCTGAAAGATAACACCACCAGCCCTACGCAATATAATGGCATGGTGGCCATACAGGCCGCTAAGTGGGGCATTACGGCGCTCGGCTCTTTCGCCACGCTGGATGGCCATCCGTCCTTATTTATCTTCGGCGTATTAAATGCGCCGCTTGGCGGACCGCCGTTCTTCTTTGTAACAGGTGTTGCCGTTGGCTTTGGTTATAACCGTACGCTGGTGATGCCGGATATAGACCAGGTGCAGAATTTCCCGTTTGTAAAAGCTGCCGTTGAGCCTGATCTGTTTGATGGCGAAGACGCTGCTGAGGTGCTTTCGAGCATATCTCAATACGTTCCGCCTCAATTAGGTAGTTATTGGTTTGTAGCCGGTGTTAAATTTACCTCGTTCGAACTATTAAACTCCTTCGCGCTGCTGATGCTGCAGTTTGGGAAAACCTTTGAGGTCGACTTGCTTGGCTTAACCACGTTGCAGATGCCAAAGCAGTTTGAAGATGAGGCCTTACCGCCATATGTAAATGCCGAAATGGCCATAAAGGCCACCATTCAGCCTTCGGAAGGCTTACTTGCTGTTGAGGCGCAACTGACTGATAACTCGTATGTAATTGACCCTAAATGTAAAGTAACCGGTGGTTTTGCTTATTACTCGTGGTTCGACGGCACACATTCAGGCGATTTTGTGGTAACCCTCGGCGGTTACAACCAGTTATTTGATCCGCCAGATCATTATCCTGCCGTACCAAGGCTGGCCTTCGAGTGGAATGTATCTGATAAGATCAATTTTAGCGGCGAGGCTTATTTCGCACTGACCCCGTCGTGCGTTATGGCCGGCGGCAAGCTATCGCTGACATATGAGGATGGCGACTTACAGGCCTGGTTTAAGGCCATTGCCGACTTCCTTATCTCGTGGAAGCCTTTCCACTATGATATTGGCATCGGTATTACTATCGGTGTATCATACCGCGTTAACCTGCTCTTCATCCACAAAACCATCACGGTTGAGCTGGGCGTGAATGTACAAATGTGGGGTCCTGAATTTGGCGGACAGGCCACAGTACGCCTGTGGATCATCTCCTTCACTGTTAACTTTGGCGCCGATAATGAAGGCCCGTCGACACTTATCGAGTGGGAAGATTTTGAAAAATATTTCCTGCCGAATGATGAAGAATCTGAAAACAGGAAACGTGCCGGACAGTTATTTGAAGCCGCGAATGATAGCGGCTCAAAAGAGATCGTTAAGATCAACGTGAACGCCGGACTTAAAGAAAAGATCACCGAAGGTGGTGTTGAATACTGGATAGTTGACCCGGGAACTTTTGCCTTCAATACAGAATCGGCTATACCCGCATCCCAGATAAGTTTTGGAGCTGCCGGCAGTAATGACGCGCCGCCGGTTATTCCTTGTAAATTATTCGGCTTAAAACCATTGGGCAGCCTGGTATTGGAGGGCAACGCTTCCGACCTGAATGTGCAGCTAAAAAAACTGTCCGCAAATGCCAATGATAAAGATAAAGAGGTAAGCCTGAAAGGCTGGAATCTTAAAACAGACCCTAAAAATGTACCCGATGCCTTATGGGGAACTATTAATAAAGGAGCAGAAGCGCCGGAAGCCAATTCCGTTTCAGGCATAACCTCGGGCTTATCATCGGTAACACCGCCGTCACTGGCCGTGAACGGGCCGCCTGAATTTCCGCAGAAAACATTGGCTTATACACCTGTACAGCAGCCTCCGCATGCATTACCATTGGATAGCGATGCCGAATTAAAAATGCTCGACCTGAGTGCTTCAGGCTCGTTAGATCAGATCAAAAACACCATCAACAACCCGCAAACAGGCGCTAAACAGCGTGCCGGTGTTTTTGGGGCACTAACACAATTAGGTTCGCTGGCTAATACCAATAACGACCTCGCCGCGACTGCCGAGGCACCGCAGAATATCTACCAGGGATCGCCAATGCTGGCAGATCCTAATGCAAGGCCGCATGCGCTGATTGCTAAAAAACCGTTGGCTTTCCGCGATAAAAACCGCGCCAGCCTAAGAAGTGCCGTACCAGCCGGGCATGTTTTAAAAACTACTCTTTTAAGCTATCGTTTTGGCGAATCATCAGGCCAGGTGCTGCGTGGCGGAAACCACCAGACATTTGCATCGAAAGCATTTTATCATCATAATAAGGATGCAAACGACGCACGCATGTTCAGCATATTACCAGGGATGGTGCAAATATGGGATATCAATACAGCAGCAAACGACGAACAGCTACTGTTTAGCGGCTTACTACCTGTTAGAGTGATATTTTTTGATGAGCACCTGCAAATTATATCGGATACGGTGCAACCGCCCGCTCAAAACGGATTTACGCATATACCACGCCACGCCACCCAAATGTGCCTGCAAGCATTTGAACCACGCGATACAAAGCTTTGCGGTTGGCATCAGAATGCTTACCTGCCGCTGTTAAACTCAAAATACCTGGCTGGTAAAGGTTGCCTTATCCGTACCAAAACCGCGCAAAGGGTTGGCTTTAAACAGTACTCGCATGATACTGGCCTGGTAAGCCTCCGTTCGGTTATCTTAAACAACAAAAAGCTTACACAAGGCAGCAAAAAGGTTAGCGGCTGGGTTGAGACCCGCTTTGCAGCCAACATCAAACAAGTGTTCGTATTGGCAAGGCCTGATTGGGATATCGTTGACATTAATAACAATAAACACAACCTTGAAGTAAGGTTAATATACACCGATACCAACGGCAATACCCATGCGCAGGATCTGTCAGCAACCACTACCGGCCGCAATGATAATGAGCTATGGGCAGGGTTTAATATCCCGCAGATCGCCGATACGGATGGTTATTTCAGTATTTGGATTGAAGCCGGCAACGAATTAAGCCTGGCAGGTGTAGCCGGTACAGAACACCCGTTAAAAAACTGGTCGGCTGCATTAAGCGACGAGCTTGCCGGTATTCATGCTGGCTTAACTGCCAAAAACATGGGTCTTAAAACATCATTAAAACTAAAAAACGCCTTAAATTTTTAAATAAATGAGCGATTTGCAACCTATTGATATCGGCGATATCCGTTTCCTGGATAATGTTGTGCCGCAGCTTACTGCCGGAGCCTATACCGTTGAGGTTAACCATACCGTAAAGGAACCCTCGCATAAAGTGGACAGCGCTTATAACGCCGTTCAGAAATTCATTGTACAATCGCCGCGGTTTAGTGTTCCATCACAAAACATCAAGGCACAATATCCGGTACAAGGCAGCGATACTGATTTTAATGATAACCTCCCTTATATCGTTTTCGACTTGAAACACCTCCCCTGGAGCCGCGCACTGGAAAGCAAGGCCGAACAGCCATTTGCAGCCCCCTGGATGGCGCTGATGATATTTAAGCGCGACGAGATCGTATACGAATTCCCTAAAAAAACGCAGGGCAATCCTGCAATGGCAACATCCAGGCCGGTAAAGCAAATTGCAAATTTTAAGTCGGGCGATATTTTAGGGCCAACGCTGGTTTTCGACCCGATAGAGCAAAAAAACCTGGATAACCTGCAGGCAAACGCTATAGATGTATTGGGCACAACCTTCCAGTCCCTTGCACCGGCGCTTGAAGAATTACCTTACCTGGCCCACGTACGCCAGATCAACAGCGGCGACGATGCCCCAGATGGCCTCAGTGGCGAAGGTTTTTACTCAACCATATTAGCAAACCGTTTATCAGACCCTAATAATGACACTCCTTATATAGCGCACCTGGTTTCGCTGGAAGGCTGGGCCGAATACCTGCCCGGCGGCACACTTCAATTTGCGCCGGGGCAAATAGCACGGCTTATAAGCCTGAGCAGTTGGACATTTACCGGCAAAGCCGCGGGCGCCAGCTTTAAAACAATGGCTTTAGGGCTTAATGTTGATACACTTAAATTGCCATTTGAACTGCCGGATGCCTGGGGCAGCGATGCCTCGGCCTATACCCCGGCACAAAAGGAGGTGAAAAAACGCTACGACGAAGGTTACGCCGCTTTAAATTACACCACCCGCCTGGGGGAAAATAGCTTTGCCTGGTATCGCGGGCCGTTTGTGCCTGTAATACCGGTTGTATTAACCAATATCGCCCCCGTTTTTCAAAAAGACGCGGTGATAAATTATATCACTACGGCAGACCAGGCCATAATTTACGATGCCGCCATGGGCATTTTTGACCA
>JABDAU010000016.1:0-789 GCA_013289045.1 Bacteroidota bacterium
GCCTACTGTAAACAACAGGCTTTGGCAATCGCTAAAGTTAATGCCCAGCAGCTTGCAATCGGTAAATTTTACATTGTTGAGGTAGGTTGCGCCCAGCTTCATGAGCGATAAGTTGCAGCTTTCAAAAACGCAATCGATAAGCTTATTATTTAAGAAGCTGCTGTTTGAAAGATCACACTTTTTAAAGGTGCAGCTTTGGAATTCGCGGCCTTTTACGGTTTGCCCGGCATAGTTAAGGCCGTCGAATACCTCGTTATCATAAACTAATTTATCCATTAATTCCAGGCGCCTAATAAACGGCGTATCACAATTATTTCGGCAGTATGGTATGCGTTATGATCGGCCAGTTGCAAAGCTTCCAGCAACACGGTTTGGCCGCTTCCGCCCGGGATCTTCTCATAAATATCGCTATGTTCCAGATGGCTGATAAACTCGTCCATATCCTTGTTGATCTGCTCTACAGATTCATCCCATATGGCATCGCTTTCCGGTGCAGCCTCTTTGGGCCAATACTCTTCGGGCCATTTTGGCGATTTGTGGTTAGGGTCGAGGCAAAAATTCAGCATATCCCATTGGGCAATGCGTATATGTTCAACCAATTGCCATATGCTGTAAGGCAGCTTGTCGGGTTTTGCGCCGCGCAGTTCGGCAGGCAGGCCTTTTAATGCTTTTTTCAGGTCGGCATACATGCATTGCTCAGCAAGTATAATCTGAAAATTGTGTGATTAAGTTCCGTTTTTTTAAATTCCCTCCTCGGGGAGGGGTGCGTTTGGTTGTGTTTTGGCAGGG
>JABDAU010000016.1:799-54190 GCA_013289045.1 Bacteroidota bacterium
TTTCAGGTCGGCATGGGCGTTTCCGCCTAACAGTAATTTGGTTAGCTCGTTTACCATCTCTTTATTTTTATTATCCATCACTAAAATTTCTTTTCCATTTTAAACAAAACATTCTCCAAATGGTTGTAAATATATAACTCCCGCATATGATCCCGCCTGTAATTATCAGCCCAAATTTTTACCAGGTATCCCTGCCCGAAGTTAATGTATTCATTAATAAAACTAAAGCCGGGCTCATTTTAATAGATACCGGGCCGCCCGGCAGCAAAGAGGCTATCTTCCAGGCGATTCGCATCATAGGTTCCGACCCAAAAGACATCAGGCACATAATTGTTACACATGCGCATTATGACCATTCGGGCAGCCTTGCCGATATCTTGCAGGACGTAAATGCCACCGTTTACATGCATCCTGCTGAAGCCGAGCTGATACAAAAAGGCATCGCGCACCGCTTCAAATCAAAAAAGGCAAACAGGCTGCTTTGCGCAATAACAATGCGGTCGGCCATAAAGCTGCCGCACCTGAATGTGAAGCCGGTTAAAAATATTACAGCCGCAAAGCACCGCCAATGGATTCCTGATGCTACTGGTTTACAGGTAATTTACGCGCCCGGCCATTGCAAAGGGCAGATCGCGCTTTTCTCGCCGGAGAATGGCGGCATCATCCTCACGGCCGATAGCGCCGAAAATATCAGCCATTTAAAGCTGGCCACCAAATACAACAACCTGCATATGTGCCTTGTTACCATCAAACGCATATCGATGATGGATTTCCGGGTTGCGCTGTTTAGCCACGGGCGGCCCATCCTGCATGCCGCTTCCGATTATTTTAAGTCGGCGTTTGGTTTTGATTGATCTATTTTTAATTAAAATGTTTTAAGTTTATCCTCTAAAACAAATTGAACCATTGTGAAGAGGAAACTATTGCCCCTGCTGCTTTTCGTTACCCTGTTTTATGCCTGCAAAAAGGATTCTGTTAATCCTGATGCCAGGAAGGATGACGGCACATTCAACACTTACGAAAGTACCTTCCTGGACAACCTATGGAAAGAAAACCCCGACTGGGCAACCCAGGAAGGTTATCATAAATACGACAGCATTCTTATTGTTCCCAGCAGTAAAAATCGCGGCAAGCTGATCGATTTCTATAAATCTCAGCTCGACTCGTTATCGCGCTATACCATTACCCAGCTTTCGCCGGGTAACCAGATGGATTACAACATTATCCAGAACCAAATGCAATACCAGCAATGGCAGTTGGAGCTGTTAAAGCAATATGAGTGGGACCCCACCTATTATAACGTACTGGGCAGCTTTGCCTACATCCTGAATGAACATTATGCCCCGCTGGACGTACGCCTTCGTCACTTCTATCAAAAAATGGCCAACGTGCCTGAGTATTACAAAGAAGCCGAAAAGGGAATAAAAAATCCTGTAGCCGAGCTTACCGCGCTTGCTATCGACCAGCATATAAATGGCTTATCAGTTTTCGAAAAAGATCTGGCCGATTCATTAAAAAAGTCCAAAATACCCGATGCCGAGCAGAAACTGATATTAGACCGTGCAACTGCTTCGGCCACTGCGGTTAAGGGTTTTGCTGATTGGCTGAAGAATATGAAGAACGACCATCCGCGTAATTTCAGGCTGGGCAAAGAATTTTATGATGATAAGTTCAAGTTCGAGCTGCAGTCGCAATATACATCACAGCAAATATTTAACTCGGCCACAGAGCGCAAGAAATATGTGCACCACCAGATGGCGCAGATCAGCCGGCAGCTATGGCCAAAATATTTCGGCACTGCAACTATGCCTACAGATAGCCTGGTGTTGATCAGCAAAATGCTGGATACCATTTCATCAAAACATGTCGACAGGGAAAACTTCCAGTCATCCATTGAGCTGTTAATACCAAAGCTAGCTTCCTTTGTACAATCAAAAGACCTGGTTACGCTCGATGCATCAAAACCATTGGCTGTGCGTAAAGAGCCCGGTTATATGGGTGGCGGCGGTGCAGGGGCATCTATGAGCTCGCCCGGCCCGTATGAAAAAAATGGCGTATCTTATTTTAACGTAGGCAGCCTTGCGGGTTATTCGCCTGAGGCAGCTGAAAGCTACTTGCGTGAGTACAATAACTATACGTTGCAGATTTTATGTATCCATGAAGCTATCCCCGGCCATTACGTGCAGTTGGTTTATGCCAATCAATCGCCAAGTTTAATCAAATCTGTTTTTGGCAATAATACGATGATAGAGGGCTGGGCCGTTTACGGCGAGCAGATGATGCTTGATAATGGCTATGGCAACAATGAGCCTGAGATGCGTTTAATGTGGTATAAATGGCACCTGCGCTCGGTTTGCAACATGATATTGGATTACAGCGTGCACTCGTCAGGTATGACAAAGGACGATGCGATCAAATTCCTCACTACCGAGGCCTTCCAGCAGAAAATCGAGGCTGAGAATAAATGGAAGCGCGTTACGGTGAGCAGCGTGCAACTGGATTGCTACTATACCGGTTACAAAGAGATAATGGACCTGCGCGAAGCATGGAAAAAAGACCAGGGCGTAAATTATTCGCTTAAAGGCTTTAATGAAAAGTTCCTGAGCTATGGTAGTGCGCCTGTAAAATTCATAAAAGAAGCCATGATGCGTAAGGATGCCAGCACCAATACCAGCACATCATCATCGGGAAGCAATCATTAAGCTGATCGATTAAAACAAAAAGCGGTTGACTGTAACAGTTAACCGCTTTTTTGTTTTATACAATTTGTTTTATGCCCAATGGCCCGGGATCCAAATGTCGCCCCTGTGGCGTTCATGATGCCAGTGGCCTGCTATCCATACAGCGCCCGGGCGCGGTGGAACTGCCCAGTAACCTGCATGGTACGCGTAGCTGCCGCCTGCCGGTGTCCACTCTTCAGCTACCCAAACGTGTGCACGGCTTGGGCGCGCAGGCCTAACTACCACAACCCCATGTGGGCGCGGCGGGCGAACATGCACATAAATACCTACCTGGGCATTACTTTGCGAAACGGCAAAGAATGATACTGCCATTGCTAAAAACAAAATTTTACTGATCTTTTTCATAGTTGATAATTATTGATTTATATAGTTTAAGATTGAGATCGTTTAAAATGGTTTAACAACAACAGCCATTTATTCCGGATTGTTTGATGGAAGAGATTAGAGATTGAAGATTAGAGGTTAGTGGCATATTGGCTAAAAGAATCGCGACCTCCATATTCTAAGATCCGGTTAACTGATCTCGAATCTCTAATTAAAACCCCAATCAACTAATCTCTAATCTCCAATCTCTAATCACTAATTACTATCTTCGTTTCATGTCACCCGAAGAAGCAAAAAAGAAAATTGACGCGATATCGTCAGAACTAAAGCAGCATAATTACAACTATTATGTGCTGGCAATGCCCACCATTTCCGATTTTGATTTTGATAAAAAACTGGAAGAGCTTGCCGCGCTGGAAAAGCAGTTCCCGGAATATGCTGATCCTGATTCGCCCACGCAAAGGGTTGGCGGCGATATTACCAAGGAGTTTAAAACCGTGCGCCATAAATGGCCCATGCTTTCGCTTGGCAATACCTATAACGAGCAGGAACTGATAGATTTCGACCAGCGTATACGCAAAGCGATAGGCGATAATTTCGAGTATGTATGCGAGCTCAAGTTCGATGGCCTATCTATGAGCCTCACCTACGAAGGCGGCAAACTGGAGCGCGCCGTTACCCGCGGCGACGGCATTCAGGGCGATGAGGTAACCACCAATGTGCGCACCATCAACAGTATCCCAAAACGCCTGCAGCACGGAGATTATCCTGAACATTTTGAGATAAGGGGCGAAGTTTTTATGCACCTTAAAGCCTTTGAACGATTGAATGACGAGCGCATAGAAAATGGCGAAATACCTTATGCCAACCCGCGCAATTTTGCTTCGGGCACTATAAAGCTGCAGGATTCGGGCGAGGTGGCCAAACGCCCGCTGGATGCCTTCATGTACTTTTTATATACGGACAAGCAGGTTTTTAAAACACATTGGGAAAGTCTGCAGGCGGTAAGAAGCTGGGGCTTCCATGTAAATGATGAAAGCGAATTGTGTAAAGACATCAATGACGTATTAAAATTTATTGCCAAATGGGAAGAAGCAAGGTTTAAGCTGAGCTACGATATCGACGGCATTGTAATTAAAGTAAATAATTACTCGCAACAGCAGGAGTTGGGTTTTACGGCCAAATCGCCAAGATGGGCAATCGCTTATAAATACAAGGCAGAGCAGGTAGAAACCGAACTGTTGGAGGTAAGCTACCAGGTTGGGCGTACCGGTGCAGTAACACCTGTAGCAAACCTTAAACCTGTTCTGCTTGCCGGCACCACCGTAAAGCGCGCCACGCTGCATAACGCCGATGAGATAGAGCAGCGCCTGAAGCTGCATGAGCATGATTGGGTTTATGTAGAAAAAGGCGGCGAGATCATCCCCAAGATCATCAGCGTAAATATGGCTAAGCGTGTACCGGGTTCTGTTCCTATTCGCTACATTACCCATTGCCCGGCATGCGGCACGTTGCTGGAACGTAAAGAAGGCGAAGCGGCTTACTACTGCCCTAACGATGAAGGCTGCCCACCGCAGATCATTGGTAAAATGCAACACTTTATCGGCCGTAAGGCGATGAATATTGACGGGCTTGGCGACGAAACCATCGATACTTTATTTCAGAAAGGTTTCATCAGGCATATTAGTGATATTTATGACCTGCATTTACGAAGCGCCGAGTTAAAACAATTGGGGCGGTTCGGGGAGAAGTCCATCAACAATATGATTGATGGCATCGAGCGCTCAAAGCAAATGCCTTTTGAAAAAGTATTATTCGGTTTGGGGATACGCTATGTAGGTGAAACTGTGGCTAAAAAACTGGCGGCGCATTTTAAAAATATCGACAACCTGGCCGGCGCCACGCTTGAGCAACTCACCACAGCAGAGGAAATTGGCGAGCGCATAGCAATGAGCATCAGGGAATATTTTGAGAATGAACAACATGTACAGGAAATAGAAAAATTAAAATCTGCAGGTTTGAATTTTGTAGCAGAAGAGAAAGAATTAACGCTGCAAAGCGAAAAGCTTTCGGGACAAAGCTTTGTGATTTCAGGTGTGTTTGAGAATTTTTCGAGGGATGAGCTGAAGGATCTTATAGAGCAGAATGGCGGAAAAATATTGAGTGGTATATCTGCAAAACTGAATTACCTGGTAGCCGGCGACAACATGGGCCCGGCTAAATTAGAGAAAGCGCAGAAGCTGAATGTGCCGATTATAAGCGATGAGGATTTATTAAAAATGTTGTCATAAAGACAATTATTATTGCGATTTGTTTACCATTTATGTAACATTTTTATTATTCTTTAAAACTTTTTTAAATCTTTCTTGTTTCTTAAGAAATGTTTCTTACCTTTATTTCGTATTATAACTTTATCTATTTCTATGAGCAATTTTATATCTATCCAAGGTGGAATTTTCTGTGAGAATTGCAAAGACTGCGGAGCAAGGCCAGTTGTTGAGCAAATTAAAGAGAGCTTTGTGGTGAGGTGTCCGAATGACAAAAAGCATTACAAAACTAAACCGGGGTTAGTAGATCACAATCTTAAAGACTGGAATCTAAAAAACCGTGTACATGCCCCAATGGTTGGTTTACCAGCCCAAAAGGCATCGTAAAAAACAGTAAAATACCAAAATAAAGAAGGAGGGTGAGGGATCATTCTCCTTTTTTATTTTTAATAAAATTACAGTCAAAACTTCCAATAAAGCACAAATAAATATCATACAAAAGGCCTAAAATCCTATCTTAGCATCCTTTAATTAATACGATGGACAGATTTTACGGAACAGGGGTAGCGATAGTAACCCCTTTTCAGGCAGATGGGCAGGTGGATTATACCGGACTTGAGGCCCTTGTGAATTATTTGATTGACGGCGGGGTTGAATATCTCGTTTCATTAGGCACAACCGGCGAGAACGCCACACTTACTGCGGGTGAAAAGCAGAAGATATGGGAAAAGACGGCCGAGTTTACTGCAGGAAGGGTTAGCCTTGTTGCCGGAATTGCCGGTAACAATACCCTTGAAGTAGCAGAACAGGTAAAGAATTTTAATGTAAAGGGTTACGATGCCATCCTATCGGCAAGCCCTGCTTATAATAAGCCTACCCAGGAAGGCATTTATCAGCATTATAAGGCGCTTGCAGAGGCAACGACGTTACCTATATTATTATATAATGTACCGAGCCGTACAGGCAGCAACATCAGTGCTGAAACTACGGTAAGGCTGGCGAACGATTTTAAAAATATAATCGGCACTAAAGAAGCATCAGGGAACTTCGATCAGCTGAACCAAATCTTCCGCGATAAGCCTGAAGGGTTTATGGTCATATCAGGTGATGACCCTATCAGTTTGCCGATGATCGCTTTGGGTGGTGTTGGTGTAATTTCCGTAGTGGCCAATGCTTTGCCAAAACAGTTCTCGAATATGATACGCCTGTGCCTAAAAGGAGATTTTGCTGCCGCACAAAAAGAGCACAGCAAATTTATCGATTTCACCAGGCTGATGTTTACCGAAGGCAGCCCTGCCGGTATTAAAACCGCGCTAAAAACTGCCGGGGTTTGCGGCAATACGCTGCGGCTGCCGCTTGTGCAGGTGAGCGAAGCAACAGCCGCTAAAATAGCCGCGGAAACAGAAAAGCTACTCAAATAAAAAACCCGGCTTTAGGCCGGGTTTTTTATTTGAGTAAAAGTCTTTTTTTTTCAGGCTCCTTATTTTTTGTTTTTAGATTCCTGAACTTCCAGTCTGATTGCTTGGGCTAAATTCTTAAGGTCCTGCATACCTTTACGTACACGTGTGCCGGCAGCACTGTTCCCCTTGTTGTAAAACTTGTCAGCATCGGCTTCGAGAGATGCGACAAGCTCCTTTACTTCAGTAAATTTTTTCATTTTGAGTTACTCCTTTTTAAATAATGAGGTTTATTGTTTAACTATGCTAAGCTAAAATCTTTTTATTTAAAAAAAAATTTTTCGTACAAAAAAATATGCTGCTAAAAGCCGTTTCATACACATTATCAGCATATTTGGCCCATTTCGGGCTTATGAAAACCGGGTAATATTTAAATAAATATTATTCGCCAAAAACCTATATTTTAAATATCATAAAACCTTAGCCCATTAGGTGTAATTATTAAAATAAAATCAACAAAAGCCTGTGAATTAGTCAAAATTAAACCTTTTGGTAATACACCTGCACCATCAAATGTTTATACTTCCGCCTTGGCTAAAATATCAGGGTAATTTTGATGTATTTTAATCATCAATTCACCAAAAAGCGTATTGGCCCAGGCAAACCACTTGCGTGTAAAGTCGGCGGCATTGTCTTTATTGAACGATTCGTGCATAAAACCGGTACCCGCATGGGTGCTTTTAAGCCACTTTACACAGGCCAAAACCTCCGCTTTATCAGTTGAAGTAATGGCGCGGATAATAATACTCATCGGCCATATAAAATCCATACCTACGTGCGGCCCGCCAATACCTTCAGCCGCTTTGCCTTTAAAAAAGTACGGGTTCGAATGGCTTAGTACCATTTTACGGGTATTTTGATACAGCGGATCGTGGGCCGACATCGCATCTAAATATGGCAGGCCAAGCAAGCTTGGCACATTGGCATCGTCCATAAATAACTGGTTACCGAAGCCATCTACTTCAAAAGCCAGTACTTTACCATACACCGGATGTTGTGCTACCGCATATTTCTCCAATGCGCTGTGCACTTCAATAGCCAGTACGCGGCAGCGGTTAGCTGTTGCTGCATCCTTGCCTAAAACATCAAACATTTCCGCCATTTGCTTTAGCGTGATGACAGCAAAGTAGTTTGATGGCACCAGGAACGGATAAATGGTGGCATCATCTGACGGGCGGAAGACCGAGCAGATCAACCCAACAGGTTTTGTAGGGTTACCATAACCTCCGAGCGGCGCGGTATCGGTAGAGACCTCAGTCTTACGCTGGAAATGATATGGGCCTTTTCCGTGTTTGCGCTGCTGGGTAATGAAGGTATCTAAGATCAGTTTACCGGCTTTTTGCCAGTTTTCATCAAAAAAGCTGCTGTCGCCGGTTATTTTCCAGTAGTTGTAGGCCAGCCTTACCGGGTAGCATAACGAGTCGATCTCGAACTTACGTTCGTGCAGCTCGGGCTTCATGGTGGTGTTGTCGGTATCCCACTCGCTGCCTGTAGGACCGGGGTTGAACGCATTGGCATACGGATCGATCTGTATGCACTTTGCCTGGCGATTGATAACCCCATGTATAAGCTTTTTAAGGCCCGCATCCTTTGTGATCAATGGCAGGTAAGGCCAAACCTGCGCCGATGAGTCGCGCAGCCACATGGCGTTTATATCGCCTGTGATGACGAAGGTATCCGGCTTGCCATTCACCTCTGAATAATTAACCGTCGTATCCAGCGTATTGGGATAACAATTCTCGAACATCCACGCCAGCTCGGGGTCTTTTATGGATGCCCTTATACTTTTTATCTTTTCTTCCACAGCGGTGCTGGTGAATTTACGTTCGCTCAGTTTTGGGCGATGGCTCTCGTACGGCCCGGCAGGGCCATTAAACCATTTTGGCCTTAGCCCAAGGCTTAAACCTGCGGCGGTGATGCCATTTACTTTTATAAAATCGCGGCGTGTTGTCATAGATAGAATTGGTTAGGCGATAAAAATAAAAAAGCCTTCCGGATATCCGAAAGGCTTACAAAAATTTATATATTCTTTTACACTACCGGCACATTATCTTTCTTATACTGCCCGGATTTTAACTTCTCTCCCATGGCACTGTAAGCATCCAGTGTGCGCTGTACATCTTCCAGGCTGTGTGTGGCCGTTGGGATCAAACGCAGGATGATCAAACCCTTTGGTATTACCGGGTAGATCACTATAGAGCAGAAGATGCCATAGTTCTCGCGCAGGTCGCGGGTTAATGCGGTGGCTTCGTATAGGTCGCCTTTCAGGATAACCGGTGTTACTACCGTATCGGTAATGCCGATATCAAAACCACGCTCCTTCAATCCATTTTGTAAAGCGCGGGCTATAAGCCAAAGCTTTTCCCGCAGTTCGGGCATGGTGCGCAGCATTTCAAAGCGTTTTTTGGCGCCGATCACCATTGGCATCGGCAACGCCTTGGCGAATGTTTGCGAGCGCATATTATAACGCAGGAAGTCGATGATCTCGCGCTTAGCGGCAACAAAACCGCCAATACCGGCCATTGATTTGGCGAAGGTGCTGAAATAAACATCTACCCCATCAACACAGTCTTGTGCTTCGTGGGCGCCCGCACCGGTTGCGCCCATGGTACCAAAGCCATGCGCATCATCCACTAACAGGCGGAAATCGAATTTCTTTTTCAGCTCGCAGATCTCTTTCAACTTACCCATCGCACCCGACATGCCGAATACGCCTTCGGTGATCACCAGTATGCCGCCGCCGGTCTGCTCAGTAAGCCTGGTAGCGCGTTCCAGCTGCTTTTCGCAACTTTCTATATCATTATGCTTATAAACAAAACGCTTGCCCATATGCAGGCGTACACCGTCGATAATACAGGCGTGTGATTCTGCATCATAAACGATCACATCGTTACGGTCGACCAATGCATCGATAATGGATACCATTCCCTGGTAGCCGTAGTTCAACAGGAAGGCCGCTTCCTTGCCTACAAATGTAGCAAGGTCGTTTTCCAATTCCTCGTGGTGCCTTGAGTTGCCCGACATCATCCTGGCGCCCATAGGGTAAGCCATGCCGTAGTCGGCCGCAGCCTTCGCATCGGTTTCCCGGATCACCGGGTGATTAGCTAAACCAAGATAATTATTGAGGCTCCAAACCAGATGCTCTTTTCCGTTGAACATCATGTGGGGGCCGATCTCGCCCTCTAACTTAGGGAATGAAAAATAGCCGTGCGACCATTTTTGATGCTGACCAATAGGCCCGCCTACACTTTTTAAAATCTTGTCGAATAAATCCAAATCACAGAACTTTTATTGTTGCAAATATAGCCGTTTAAAACAGGCTTGCAAAATGGGTAAAATGTAAAAAGAAAATTTATCTATAATATCTATAGATTTAATATAATTTTAAGAAATTCTTCTGATCTGATGACAATTACTTTGGGGAAGGGAATTTCCTTTATCTGATTGAAGTGCGCATCGTTAGTTACTAAGTAATCCGCATTCGCGGCAACAGCTACATCAAAGAATTTATTATCATCTGGATCTTTGTCGATTACATTCCATTTATAATACACTGAATGAAAATGAATATCAGGACTTTCAACAAAAATCCCCATCATTAATCTATCAGCACCATTTGCTGAACGTTGTTGTAATATTTCTTCGTATTCCTTTAAAATATCCTCGGAAACAGCTATTGAAAATTTACCGTTTATGAAAGCATCCCAAAGCGGACTCAAAATACTTCTTCTACCAATCATGGCTATAAGTACATTAGAGTCTATTACAACTTTCATGAAGATGGTTACTTAGAACGGAAATGTCCTTTGGCTAATTGGTTATAATATTCAGGCGTAATATTGTTCTCATTTTCCCAATCATCAACTAAAGAATCTAATTGTTGGGCAAGTAACTTTACAGCAAGTCTTCTTAGCTGTAAAAAATCCGCATCAGGTAAAGGATTTTTTAACAGTTGCAACATTAACATTTGTTGTTCATTAAGTGTGGATGGTATTTCAACATTTGCTGCCATATACAAATATAATCAAAATTTATTCCACTTATATTTACCTACCACTCCAATTCACAGCCTGCAAAAAAGCCTTTGCATATTTTACTACACAAAGGCTTCACACTCACTTTCTATACTAATTTAATCCACGTTATCATGCAAAAATGAATTGTTGTTGCGTATTTCAACTTTTCCTTCACCATCGGGGATGAGGGTGAAACGCGATACCTGGCTTTCGTCTGATGCAGGGGTTTCCTGCAATGCTATTTCCTTGCGTTTGTAAGCCGGTACATTTTCCATCTCCTGCAGGTTGCCGCTGCGCAGCTTCATGCTCAGGTCTTTCAACCGCATAATGCGCTCGCGCGATTTACGCAACTGCTCTTCCATGCTCTCTTCAGTCTTGTCGTCATCAGCACCTACAATCGGTTCAGGTTCCGGTACTGCAACCGGCTCCGGTTCAATTTCAGCTTGTACAGGCTCAAAGTTTAACGCAGGATCAACCAGTTTAAAGGTGAAACCGGCTTCTTCCGGTTCTTCTTCAACAGGTTTCTCCTCATCCATCAGGTTATGTTTGATGACGGCCGCAGGCTCCTCAGACGATGATCTGGCGAACAGGTCAAACAAGCCTGCCTGTGCCTGTTTTGGTGCTTCCTTAACTACCTCTTTATTCTTCATGTACGGGCCTTCAACCGGAACTTCCTTAACATGATTGATAAACTCGTTCACAACAGGTTTTACCAGCGGCTCACTTTCAGGCACCAGCATAGAAACGATCTTCTTGTTGCTGCTTTCTTTTTCGCGTTCGTCTTTGGTCTGGAAACCGGTAGCGATAATGGTAACCGATATTTTCTCACCCAAATTCTCATCGATGCAGTTACCCCATATCAGGTCGGCAGCTAAGCCTGCTTCTTCCTGTATGTAATCGGTAATGATGCTTACTTCGTCCATGGTTACTTCCTTGCTGCCAGAGCTGATGTTGAGCAGGATGTAACGTGCGCCTTCTATCTCGTTATCCTTCAATAATGGTGATGACAAAGCGCCTTCCACAGCCTTCAAAGCGCGGTTCTCGCCGTCGGCAGATGAACTGCCCATGATGGCTACGCCGCTTTCTTTCATTACGGTGCGAACATCTTTAAAGTCAACGTTGATATAGCCCGGCAGCGTAATGATCTCGGCAATGCCTTTGGCGGCCGTGGTCAAAATATTATCTGCCTGCGCAAATGCCGATCCCAGCGTAAGGTTGCCGAAGATCTGGCGCAGCCTGTCGTTGGAGATCACCAGGTAGGAGTCGACATACTTTTTCAGCTCGTCCATACCCTCTTCGGCCTGCATTTTACGGCGTTTGCCTTCAAATGAGAACGGGGTGGTGATAATGCCGACCGTCAATATATCCAGCTCACGTGCAGCCTTGGCGATTATCGGGCTGGCGCCTGTACCGGTGCCGCCACCCATGCCTGCTGTAATAAACAGCATTTTGGTGCTGCTGCCCAGCATTTGTTTTATATCATCTATATTTTCGATAGCCGAGTTTTTACCAACCTCAGGTATCGATCCTGCGCCCATGCCTTCGGTAAGGCTGGCGCCTAACTGCACTTTATTCGGAATAGGGCTCAGCTCAAGCGCCTGGGCATCGGTATTGCAAATAATAAAGTCAACACCGGTTATGCCTTGCTTGTACATGTGGTTTACAGCGTTGCCCCCGCCGCCGCCAACACCAATTACCTTGATGATAGACGACTTATCTTTTAACATCTCAAACTTCATAATCTTAATTTTCAGTTACTTGTACCTGACGAATTATTAGTTTTCTCCCATTGTAATATTAGGGCTTTTTCCACAGGGTTTTTCCACAATTGTCAGTATTGTGGAAAAATTACTTAATGTGAAAAACTACCTAAAACTTATTTAATAAAGTCTTTATCAGGGATATCATCCTTAATATAAGTCTTCAGTAATTCTATCCAGTTTGGCTTTTTGGCCAATGGTTTTTCCTTTGTTTTTTTCTTCACTTCTGCCTCCTGCGGCAAATCGTCATATTCCATTTTCTGGATGCCTTTTATCAGCAGGCCGATAGCAGTTGCGTACATCGGGCTTTGCAGGTCCTCATACACATTCTTTGGCAATACTTCGTTTTTGGCAAGATGCTCGTTAGGGTATCCGGTACGGCAATCCAAACCGGTCACAAACTCAACCAGCTGCGCAAGGTGCTTCAGTTGCGCACCGCCACCTGTTACCACTATACCGCCAATCAGCTTCTTTTCGTAGCCCGATGCTTTAATCTCGTAATACACATGCTCAACTATCTCTTCCATACGGGCCTGGATCACAAAAGCCAGGTTTTTAACCGAAATTTCCTTCGGCTCACGGCCGCGTAAACCCGGTACACATACTATTTCGTTCTCCTTGTTCTCTTCAGCCAATGCCGAACCGAAACGTACTTTCAGTTGCTCCGCGATATTGCGCATTACCGAGCAGCCTTCGCGGATATCCTCCGTAATGCTGTTACCGCCGAACGGAATTACCGCCGTATGCCTGATCACGCCCTCGTGGAAGATGGCGATATCGGTAGTACCGCCGCCTATATCCACCAACACTACACCTGCTTCTTTCTCCTCGTCACTCAATACCGATTCAGAAGATGCAAGCGGCTCCAATATCAGGTCCACTGTTTCCAGGGTGGCCTTGTTCACGCATTTTACTATGTTTTTGATCGCGGCAGTCTGGCCTGAAATAATGTGGAAGTTTGCTTCCAGCCTTACGCCTGCCATGCCTATCGGGTCTTTAATGCCCGGTTCGCCGTCAATGGTAAATTCCTGCGGGATGACATGGATGATCCCTTCGCCCGGGGGCATTACCAGGTTAAACATGTCCTCTATCAGTTTATCGATATCCTTACGGGAGATCTCATTGTCCAGGTCGCGGCGCGTGATCAGGCCACGGTGCTGCAAACTTTTGATGTGCTGCCCGGCGATGCCCACGTTCACTACCTTTATTTCTACGTTCGATTGCGCACTGGCGATATCAACCGCCTGTATAATGCCCTGAACGGTTTTATCAATATTGGAAACGACCCCGCGCGTTACCCCTGCCGATTCAGCCTTGCCGATACCCAGTACTTCGATCTTCCCGTTCTTGTTGCGGCGGCCAACTATAGCACAGATCTTTGTAGTTCCGATGTCCAATCCTACTACGATTGGCGAACTTTTGTCTTGTGTTAAAATTTTGTCCATATTAATTACTTATTTGAGATGTGTCCTTAACCATTTGCGTCGAATCCTTCTTTAATGCGGCCGCTTCTTTAGCTGCAATCGAATCCTTTTTTGTAAGCTGATTTTTTACGCCGACAACCTGGTTGGCGTATTTGATATTTATCGCTTTATATGTGCCCCAGCCGGCCTGCGGCAGCGCCTTTTTATAAAATATGAGCAGGTTATGAAACTTGCTGTCCAGCGAATCGGCATCGCCCAGCAAAATGCGCTGATTGCCTACCCGGGGGATCAGCTCGATCTCGTGCTGCTGGTTCACATAGATCTGTGCTATCTGCGCCGCCCATAACGAATCCTTGCGGATATAATCGGCCGTTTTGTAAACAGCTTTTGCCAGTTCTGTGTGCAGCGTATCCACCTGCCCGCCGAATGGCTCCTCGATAAAACCGTTAGCCACCAACACCATTGCGGTAAAGTTTTCCGATAACGGCACCTTCAAACCATGCTCATCCACATAATAATCCTGGCTGTTCTGGTTCAGGATGCGCAGAATAGGCTTACGCTGACTGATCTCTACCTCTATCACCCCGTCCATATCCTCAAACACCCTTGCCGACTGCACGAACGGGTTAGCCTTCAGCCTGCTTTCGAGCAAGTGAATGTTAATCGCATCCAGGTTGCGGCCTATCAGCGCTTTTTCGTTTACGATGTTGTCTATTTCCTGCTTATCGATAAAAAATTCGTTACCGGGCAGGTATACTTTTACATCCTTGCAGATCACGTCCGCTTTCTTCTCCGCGATAAAGCTCATAAGCACAACCACGCCGCCAAGCGCTACCAGCCAGCCGCATGCAATCAAAATATATTTCCATATGCGCTTCTTAAACATGGCTCAAGGCAGCTTTTAATGGTTCAATTAAATTATCTATATCGCCTGCGCCAACGGTTAACAGCAGCGCGGGTTGTTCATTTTTTATCGCTTCAACCGCTTCCTGTTTTCCCAGCTTACGTTTATTGGCCAGCTGCATACGGTTCAGTATCATGTCGCTGTTTACGCCTTCTATCGGCAGCTCACGGGCGGGGTAAATGTCCAGCATGATGAGCTCATCCGTCAGGTCGAGCACTTCGGCAAAACCATCGGCGAAATCGCGTGTGCGGGTGTACAAATGCGGCTGAAAAATGGTCACCAGCTTTTTATCCGGATACAATTTTTTGACCGATGTGATGGCCGCGCGTAATTCTTCCGGATGATGCGCATAGTCATCTATATAAATGTGCTCCGGCGTTTTTACAATGTATTCAAACCTGCGCTTCACCCCGCGAAATGCTTCCAGCGCAGCTTTTATCGCCTGCGGCGAAACGCCCAGCATCAATGCCGCTTCGGTTGCCGCGGTGGCATTCTCTACATTATGAAAACCCGGGATGCCTAACTGGATATCCTTTATTTCGGTATCATTATTCTTAAAATCGAAATAAAAGCTGCCGTTTGCTATGCGGATGTTTGATGCAGTTACATCGGCATCTTCCGTTGTGCTATAGGTAACGCCTATCTCCAATGGTAACCCTTGTTTGCGGATCAATGTGCCGCCTTCTTTTATCTGCGAAGCGAACATTTTGAACGAATCCAGCAGATGCGAGTGATCACCGTAAATATCCAAATGGTCGGCATCCATTGAAGTGATGACCGCGATATTTGGATAAAGTGTCAGGAACGAACGGTCGTACTCATCTGCCTCAACCACTACAATATCATTTTTACCGTAAAGCACATTGCTGTTGTAGTTGGATGAGATGCCACCCAAAAACGCCGAGCAATCCACTCCCGAATGCTTCAGGATGTGCGCCACCATGGTTGAAGTTGTCGTTTTACCATGAGTACCCGCAACCGCAACTGTAAACTTACCGCGACTGATCAACCCCAATACCTGCGAGCGTTTAAACAGCTCAAAACCTGCGTTCTTAAAGAAGTTCACGATCTCAGAATCCTTCGGAACAGCAGGTGTAAATATGATTAGCGTGCTTTCGTCAGGCTCATGGAAATTCATGGGTATTAAGTCGGCCTTATCTTCAAATATTACGCACATGCCTTCGTGCTGCAATTCTGTGGTAAGCTCAGTTGACGTTTTATCGTAGCCGCATACAACGCAACCCAGATGATGGAAATAGCGCGCCAGGCCGCTCATGCCTATGCCGCCTATGCCTATCAAATAAACCCGTTGTATGTTACTTAACTCCATGTGATTACACCGATTATTTTATGATTACACCGATTTTTAGTCCATAGACCATGGTCAATAGTCCATAGCCATTATTCTTTTCACTTTTTGCCATGGTCCATGGACTATCGTCCATGGTCTTTCCAAAAAAGCCCTCCCCGCATGGCAACACGGGGAATAGGCTTACATTTAATTGTTAATTTGTTATTTGCATAACTTCTTTCGCTATCACTTCATCGGCGTCCGGCAGGGCCAGTTTGCCAATATTTACGCTTAATGTCTTTTGTTTGTCTTTATCTTTTAATAGCTCCAATGCCGCATCAACCAGCTTTGCTTCCGCATCACGGTCGGGTATAAATAATGCCGCATTGTCATGTACCAGCGCTAATGCATTTTTGGTTTGATGGTCCTCCGCCACGTTTGGCGATGGCACCAGGATCACTGGTTTTTTGATCACACACAGCTCGGCAATTGTGCCTGCGCCTGCGCGGGAGATGATCACATCAGCAGCGGCATAGGCCAGGTCCATCCTGTTTATAAATTCCATAATGCGGATATTCGGATGGTAATCGCGGCCTAGCTTTTCTATGATCTGTTTGTAATAAAATTTACCAGTCTGCCATATCACCTGTACATCGGCTTCCAGTATCTTATCCATTCCGCCGAGGATGCTGTTATTCAAAGTACGTGCGCCCAAACTGCCGCCGGTAACCAGGATGGTCTTTTTGTCCGATTCCAGCTTCATCAGTTCGATGGCCTGCAGGCGCTTGCCTGCTATGTCAACCGAATCCCTGCGGATAGGATTGCCCGTTTTGATGATCTTGCTCGACGGGAAAAATTTCTCCATACCGTCAAACGCCACACATACTTCCCGCGCCTTTTTGCCCAGCCATTTGTTGGTTACGCCCGCATAGGAATTTTGTTCCTGAATGATGTACGGTATACCTTTTATCGACGCCGCGTACAGCATCGGCCCCGAAGCATAACCGCCAACACCTACCGCAGCATCCGGTTTAAAATCTTTGATGATCTGAATAGCATTACGAATGCTGCCGATGAGCTTAAAGGGAACTTTCAGGTTTTTGATGATCGACCCGCGCTGTATGCCTTGTATATCCAACCCAATGATCTCGTAACCGGCTGCAGGCACCTTTTCCATTTCCATGCGGCCTTTGGCGCCCACAAACAATATTTCGGTGCTGGGATCAAGCGCCTTCAACGCATTGGCAATGGCAATAGCCGGGAAGATATGCCCACCCGTACCACCACCACTAATGATGATGCGGCGCCCAAGCCCCCCAGCCCCCTGAAGGGGGAGTTTTTGATTAGCGGCTTTGTTATCCTTTTTTGCCATTTGACCGGTTATTCAATATATGTTCTTTCTTCAAATTATATTTTTCACTCCCCCTTTAGGGGGTCGGGGGGCTAAAGAGCCAGCTTACGTCCTCTTACTCCCCCTTCAGGGGGTTGGGGGGCTGTGTTATCTTTAATTTCTCCCACCACTACTTTCTTTGGTTCCTCTGTATCACGACTTACCGAAAGGATAATGCCGAATGCCATACTGGTAAATAATATGGATGTACCGCCCATGCTCACAAACGGAAGCGGCACACCGGTTACCGGGCCTAAGCCAACTGCCACCGCCATGTTGGCGAAGGCCTGTATGGTTAAGCTAAAGCTTAAGCCCGCCGCCAGCAATGTGCCGAATGCTTTTGGCGCTTTGGTTGCTATTTTAATGCATCGGTACAGCAGGAAGATGTAAATGCTCATCAATATCATCCCGCCGAACAAGCCATATTCTTCAACAATGATGGCGAAGATCTCATCCGAGTATGCCTCGGGCAGGTAATTCACCTCGCTGCTTTTGCCGGGGCCTTTGCCAAACAGTCCGCCTGTTGCGATGGCTATTTTGGCATGGTCGGATTGGAATGATTTATCTGGGTTAGTCGCTTCCGGGTGCATGAAGGTGTGGATACGCGTCATGTACACATGGCGGCGCGGGCCAAGCATTACTACAGCACCTAACAAAAACGCACCGGCTAAACAGGTTACCGCTATTTGTTTTACGCTGATACGGCCCATGATGAGCAATAAAATACTCACACCAAACAGCATCAACGCTGTTGAAAGGTTTGCCCAGGCTATCAGGATGAATACCACGCAAACCGCACCCATTATCGGTATAAAGGATTGCTTTACGTTTTTGATATTTTCCTGCTTGCGCGATAAGGTGCGCGCCAGGTAAGTGATCAATGCCAGTTTGGCCAAATCCGAAGTCTGAAAGCTTAAGCCTGTACCCGGAATGGATACCCAGCGACTGGCCTCATTCAAATGGTTACCAAAAACAAGCGTATACAGCAACAACGGGATAGTGATCACCATCATGATCTTGGAAATGCCCTTGTACCAGTTATAATCTATCCGGTGACAAACATACATCAACCCCAAACCGGCCAGCATCATTGCCACGTGCTTACGGATAAGCAACGACTCGGCGCTTACACCGTCTTTATATGCCAGTGTATCAATAGCGCTGTAAACCGCCAGCATAGAAATAACCGACAGCAGTATCACTATCAGCCATATCCAGCGGTCGCCTTTTGTGTTATTCCATATTCTGTTCATCATCTTTTTGTCCATAGACCATGGTCCATTGTCCATAGCCATTCTTGTTTTCATTTGTTATTTAGTCTATTGACTTTCCGGCCATTGCTATGGTCTATCGTCCATGGACTATGGTCTGCCTACAGCTCCTTCACCGCCTGCTTAAACTGCCTTCCCCTATCCTCATAATTTTTGAATAAATCAAAACTTGCACATGCCGGTGACAACAGTACCGTATCGCCTTTTGTGGCGAGGTAGTATGATGTTTGCACCGCGTCCTGTGCCGATGTGGTATCCACTATAATGTCCACATCGTCTTTAAATGCTTCGTGTATGCGGGTGTTGTCCAGGCCAAGGCAAACAATGGCTTTTACCTTTTGGCGCACCAGGTCGCGCAGCATATCATAATTATTTCCTTTGTCAACCCCACCTAAAATGAGGACCACATCGCTGGTCATGCTCTCGAGGGCGTACCAGGTCGAGTTGACGTTGGTGGCTTTCGAGTCATTGATGAAACTGATGCCCGAGATCTTTCCAACCGACTCAAGCCTGTGCTCGATATTTTGGAAATCGGCCATGCTGTCGCTGATGGTCTTGTTGCGGATCTGGAGCACTTTTGCTACAATACCTGAAGCCATTGAATTGTAGATGTTGTGCTTGCCCTGCAGGGCCAGTTCGTGGATTGACATGGTTAATTGATCGTTATTTATGTTTATAATTAGGGTTTCCTCATTAAGATATGCGCCTTCTTCAACCGGTTTTTCGATAGAGAAAGGCAGCATTTTAGCCGAAAAATTCCTGGCAGCAACGCCATTTGCCGTTTCGGGATCGTCTATGCAATAGATGAAATAATCGGCGGCCGTTTGGTTCTGCGCAATGCGGAATTTTGACGCCACGTAGTTTTCCATCTTGTATTCGTACCGGTCGAGGTGATCAGGTGTGATGTTCAATAACACCGCTATATCTACCTTGAATTTGTACATATCATCCAGCATAAAGCTGCTCAGCTCCAGCGCGTATACGTCGTACTTTTCAGTCGCCACCTGGTAGGCGAAGCTTTTGCCGATGTTACCTGCCAGCCCAACGTTTATCCCTGCATTTTTCAGGATGTGGTAGGTTAGGCTGGTCGTAGTAGTCTTGCCATTCGAACCGGTAATGCCGACTATTTTGGCATCGGTATACCTGCCTGCAAATTCTATCTCCGAAATAACCGGTATGTCTTTCTCTTTTAACTTTTTAATGATCGGCGCCTTATCCGGTATCCCGGGACTTTTGATCACTTCAACCGCGCTTAATATTTCAGCTTCGGTATGCTGCTTTTCTTCAAAGCGGATCTCCCAATCCAGCAACTGCTGCTTATAGTTATCGGCAATCGCGCCAAAATCCGACACAAAAACATCATAGCCCTGCTGTTTGGCAAGATATGCCGCACCCACACCGCTTTCGCCCGCGCCGAGAATAGCAAGGCGACGCCCCCCAGCCCCCTGAAGGGGGAGTTTTTGATTGGCGGCTTTGTTATTGGTGTCCATTGTATCTTTAATTCCTTTTATTATCAATTATCCTTTACTCTCCCCCTTCAGGGGGTCGGGGGGCTTTCTATCTAAGTTTTAGGGTTATCAGCGTCACTATCGCCAGCAGGATACAAATGATCCAAAAGCGTGTTACGATCTTGGCTTCATGGAACCCTTTTTTCTGGTAATGGTGATGCAGCGGCGCCATCAGGAAGATCCTGCGGCCTTCGCCATATTTCTTTTTTGTGTATTTGAACCATGAGATCTGCATCACTACTGATAAGTTCTCAATAAGGAATATACCGCATAATACCGGCAGCATCAGCTCTTTACGGATCATGATGGCGAATACCGCTATAATACCACCGATAGCCAAACTGCCCGTATCGCCCATAAATACCTGCGCCGGGTATGAATTATACCACAGAAAACCTACGCATGCGCCAACGAAGGCACCGGCAAAAATTACCAGCTCGCCGGAGTTAGGGATATACATGATGTTAAGGTAATCGGCAATAACCGTGTTACCCGATACATAGGCCAGGAACGCAAGCGTTACCCCGATGATAGCCGAAGTACCTGTCGCCAGGCCATCGATACCGTCTGTTATATTGGCGCCGTTGGAAACCGCTGTGATGATGACGATCACAAACACCAGGAATACCAACAGGGTATAATGCTGATAATTACCGCCTAAAAACTTCAGCACCTTTGCATAGTCGAACTCATTGTTCTTGTAAAAAGGCATGGTGGTGGTGGTGGATTTCATATCCTGTGTATACACAGCGGTTTTACCATTCATATGGTATTGAACCGGCGCATTTACCGTGATGGGCGGATGAACCTGCTGACGAACGATAATATCAGAATTGAAATACATCGTCCAGCCTACAAACAGCGCCAAACCAACCTGACCAATTATTTTAAACCTGCCCGCTAATCCTTCTTTATTCTTTTTGAATACTTTTATATAGTCGTCCAGGAAACCGATCGCGCCCAGCCAGATGGTGGTCACCAGCATGATAATAATGTAAATATTGTCGATCTTGGCGAAAAGCAATGTTGGTACTATCGTACCTAAAATGATAATGATACCACCCATTGTAGGCGTACCGGCTTTCTGCATCTGGCCTTCCAAACCGAGGTTACGCACGGTTTCACCTACCTGTTTGTAACGCAGGTAATCGATCAGCCTGCGGCCGTACACCGTGGTAATGATAAGCGATACAATTACCGCCATGGCCATACGGAACGTGATGTACTGGAACACGCCGCCGCCGGGGATGTTGTAATTCTTATCTAAGAAGTGAAACAGATAATAAAACATCTTTTTGGGATTACACTGATTATTTTTTTGATTTCACCGATTTCTTTTAGTCCATGGACCATAGTCGATATACCATAGCCATTTTTTCTATTGTATGTAGTCCATCTAACAAACCATCGCTATGGTCTATCGTCCATGGACTATGGTCTAATTAATTCATTTCCTTAAACTGATCAATCAGTTCTTCCATATCGTCAAAATGGGTTTTTACGCCATTGATGTCCTGGTATTTTTCGTGGCCTTTGCCGGCTATTAGGATGATGTCGCCGGGCCTTGCCATGTGGCAGGCGGTTTTGATGGCTTCTTTCCTGTCCACAATACTGATGGTCGACCTTTTAAATGCCGGGTCGATGCCTTGCTCCATATCCCTGATGATCTGCGCCGGATCTTCCGAACGCGGATTGTCTGACGTCAGGATCACTTTGTCGCTCCATTCGCAGGCTACATGCGCCATAATGGGGCGTTTCGTTTTATCCCTGTCGCCACCGCAGCCGATCACGGTTATTACCTTTTCGTTGCCTTTGCGGATGTCGTGAATGGTGCTCAGTATATTCTGTACCGCATCAGGCGAATGCGCATAATCCACTATTCCTATTACTTTGTTTGGGGCGATGGTATATTCAAACCTGCCTTCCGCTCCGCGTAAGCCACTTAATGCTGCCAGTACTTTTGATTTATCCTGCTCCAGCAGCATGGCGGCGGCGTAAACGGCCATCAGGTTATAAGCATTGAATTTGCCCACCATTTTAAACCACACATCCTCGCCGTCTATCTGCAAAAGCAGGCCTACGAACTGGTTCTCCAATATCTTCGCCTTGTAATCGGCCATATTTTTCAGGCCGTAGGTTTTTTTATGGGCGATGGTATTTTGCAGCATCACGCTGCCGTTCTTGTCGTCGGCATTGGTTAGCGCAAATGCATTTTTTGGCAGCGTATCGAAGAAGCGCTTTTTGGCCTTCAGGTATTCTGCAAAAGTTTTATGGTAATCGAGGTGATCATGCGTGAGGTTAGTGAATATTCCACCCGCAAACTGCAAACCCTCTATACGGTACTGCGCAATGGCGTGCGAGCTTACTTCCATAAAGCAATAATCGCAGCCGGCATCAACCATTTCGGCCATCAGCTTATTGAGCTCAACCGGGTCGGGTGTGGTATGGGTGGACGGGTGGATCTTGCCGTTCACCTGATTCTCAACGGTCGAAAGCAAACCGCATTTATAACCCAGTTCACGGAACAACTGGTAAAGCAATGTAGCAATAGTGGTTTTACCATTGGTACCGGTAACGCCTACCAATTTCATATTGCCCGATGGGTTATCGTAAAAGTTTGATGCGACAATACCCAGCGCAGCGGCCGAATTAGCCACCATAAAGAAATCTGCTTCGGCGGCGGTATGCGCCGGCAAGTCTTCGCAGATGATAGCAACTGCCCCCTGTTTTATGGCCTGGTCGATGTAATCATGCCCATCTACGATTGTGCCTTTTACGGCTACAAACAATGAACCCGGCACTACCTTGCGCGAATCAAAAACAACGCCTGTTATTTCCGTATCGGCGCTGCCCTGCAGCTCGGTGAATGCCAACCCCTCTAATATGTCGCTCAAATACTTCATTGCAGTTCTATGGTTACTTTTGATCCTTTTGGTATTAAACTTCCGCCGGTAACCGATTGCTTCGTTACCTCTCCACTACCTATAACGCTTACTTTATAACCTGCATTGCCCAGCCTGTACAGGGCGTCGCTCAAATCCATCCCTACTACCGAAGGCACGGTGCCCGGCTTGTAGCTCAGGTCTTCACCAGCAATACCGCCGGTAGTGTCGGGTGCACTACCTTTGGTATTGTTGGAAGCATATAAAGGTTTAATCCCGAGTTTTTCATAAACTTTGTGCAATGCGTTCACATTGCCTTTTTTCACCGCAGGCAACGTTACATTGCCTACATAAATTGTCGGCGTTGCCTGGTTAATATCCAGGTCGCTGGCGTACACCCTGTCGGCGATCTGCCTGAAAACAGGCCCCGCAACTTTCGCCGCCAGGTACGATCCTTTTGTAGGATTAGAGATCAGCACGATCATGGAATACTTTGGCTTGTCGGCCGGAAAATACCCGCAGAATGATGCCTGGTGGGCTTTAGTACCGCCACTGCTATAGCCCGATGAGCCATTGGCTATTTGTGCTGTGCCTGTTTTACCGGCAATGCTATACAGTTTATTTTTGATGATGGTTTTACCGTTACCATTGTTCACCACGCCTTCCAGCATACCGCGCACCAGCTTCAACGTTTGCGGCGAACATACCTGCGGGTTGATCACCCTTGCCTGGAATTGTGCAACCGTGTTTCCCATCCGCTGGATCTCGCGCACAAAAATCGGCGCTATCATTTTGCCATCATTCGCTACCGAATTGTAGAAGGTGAGCATTTGCAGCGGCGTTAATTTCTCCTCGTAACCATAAGCCATCTGCGGCAGCGTTAATTTGCTCCAGCTGCGCGATCTTGGATTTTTGATCAGCGGCCTACCTTCACCCGGGATCTGCAGATCAAGCATGTCGTTCAGGTGATAGCTGTATAGTTTATTGGTGAACTCCCATGGGTCGTTACTGTAAGCCCGGTAAACAAACTTTGCAGCTGCTACGTTGGATGATTCTTCAAAGGCCTGCAATGCGCTCATCACATTATTATGCTCTACGTCGGTAACGGTATATTTATCGTTGCCGGGGATAACATGCGCCCTGCCACCTTCGCAATCCATGCGGCTGCTGGTGTCTATTTTATGCTGATCGAGCAAGGTCATATAAGTAGCCAGCTTAAATGTCGAGCCCGGCTCGGTGGCATAACCCACTGCGTAGTTCAACACTTCTTTATAGCTGCCGTCCTTCATGTGTGTAAAGTTGGCTATTGCCCGCACCTCGCCGGTATGCACTTCCATCAGCACTACGCAGCCATGATCGGCCTGGCTTGAATCCAATGCCGAGCGCAGCGCGCTTTCAGCTACATCCTGCAGGTTCACGTCGATAGTGGAAATGATATCGGCGCCATCCTTTGTCGGGATCTCGTTATCGTCATCATTTACCGGGATCCAGGTACCGCCTACGGTGCGCTGCATGAGACGCTTGCCGTTTACGCCTGCTATATAATTAGCATAAGCCCCTTCAAGGCCTACGTTCACTACTTTGTTTTTATCGTTGATATTTTGATAACCGATAGTACGCTGCGCCAGTGCGCGGAATGGCAGCAAACGCCTGTTCTCTTCAATCGCGATCAAACCACCTTTATATTTACCCATGCGGAAGATGGGGAACGTGCGCATATCTTTTAATTGCTGATAAGTTACGCTGTGGTGGATCAACTGGTAACGTGAGCTATCATTACGACCATTGCGCAATATGCGCGAATAATCTTTTGCCGACCTGTCGCCAAACAAATTCGAGAGCTTAGCAGCCAGCGAATCAATTTTCGAATAGAATATATGATCTTCAGCGATACCGCCGGCCAGCATATCCATGTGCACATCATACTGCGGAACCGAGGTAGCCAGCAGGCTGCCATCAACCGAAACAATGTTTCCACGCGCGGCAGGCACGTCCATATAGCGGGTAGTCAGCTTTACCGACATGGCTTTCCATTTTTTGCCCTGTACAAATTGCAGGCGCACCATCTGCACCATAACAGCGCCCGCCAACAGCAGGATCAGCCCGAAGGCCAGGTAGATCCTCAGCAATATATTGGTACGTATACTCATTGCTCATCCTCCCTTGCTACTATTTTTTGCGGCGGCTGCATGGATTCTTTCACATCCAGTTTCAGCGTGTCGGCACGTTTTTTTACTTCAGACAGAGTGCTTTTGTAAGCCAGATCAGCCTTGGTCGATTTATAATCATAACCCAGCTCCTTCACTTCCTTTGTCAGCTTATCAATATTTCTAACCGTATCCTCGGCCAGGTGACGGTTACCAATGTAGATCATGCCCAGAAACGCAAGGAACAGCACAAAGGGCAAAGCTTTTGTAGCCTCGTCGGTTGTGATAAATCCCTTTTTGAAGAATTGCGTGAAAACATTATCCGGAATTTGTCTTTTTTTCGGACGCTGTTGTTCTTCCTGCTCTTCTTCAGCCGCTATCTCCTCCTCTATTTCTGTGCGTAAGCGATTGGTCATTTCTTTACCGCTATCCTTAATTTAGCGCTCCGTGCCCTGTTATTTTTTTCTATCTCTTCCTTCGATGCAGTGATCGCCCCTCGGCTTACCGCCTCGAAAGGCCTGTTATCGTTACCATATATATCCTTTTCCAGCTCGCCGGTGAATTTGCCCTTGGCGATGAAGTTTTTCACCAGCCTGTCTTCCAGCGAATGGTATGACATCACCACCAGCCTGCCGCCAGACACCAGCACTTCTGCCGATTGGATGAGGAAGTCCTTCAATGCTTCCAGCTCCTGGTTCACCTCTATCCTGAGCGCCTGGAAAACCTGCGCCAGGTATTTATTTTCCTTACCCCGGGGGATACGTGCCGCGATCGCATTTTTCAGATCGGCAACCGTATTGATCGGCGCGCTTAAGCGTGCGGTAGCAATGGTATTTGCCAGCGATCTGGCATTTTGTATCTCGCCGTAAATACCGAATATGCGGTGCAGGTCTGCCTCCGCGTAGGTATTGATCACCTCCTTTGCGGTTAATGCAGACGAACGGTTCATACGCATATCCAGCTCCGCATCAAAACGGATGCTGAATCCTCTTTCAGCTTCATCGAACTGGTAGGATGATACGCCCAGGTCAGCCAATATCCCGTCAACCGGGATGGCATTATGCAGGCGGGTGAAATTTTTGAGGTAACGGAAATTCTGATCGATGAAAATAAAGCGTTCATCATCAATCTTATTGCGCTGCGCATCTGCATCCTGGTCGAACGCCAGCAGTTCGCCGTCCTCACCAAGATGTTTCATGATCTCGCGCGAATGACCGCCGCCACCAAACGTCACGTCCACGTATTTTCCATCCGGACGGATGTTGAGGCCATCGATACATTCCTGCAGCATTACGGGGGTATGGTAAGTATTATTCATCGCCCCTCCTTGCCTTATTACCCATTACCTCCTGCGCCAGCTTTGAGAAATCAGCAGGCTCAATGCCTAACTGTTCGTCATAAGCAGATTTGGCCCAAATTTCTATCGTATCCATCACGCAGGAGATCACTACCTCGCTTGAATTCGGTATACCGGCGTATTCCATCAGCGATTGCGGTAATAAGATGCGCGATGATTTGTCGACTTTTAAAGGTGTTGCCCCGCGGCTGAAATACCTGCGGAAAATGCGCGCTTTTTCTTCGTACGGATTGAGCGCGTTCATGTCATCGGTGATCTTATCCCACTGTTTCTTAGTGTATAACACCAGGTGTTTTTCGAAACCGCGATTAATAACAAAGCCGTCTTCCTCCACGCCGTGAACTTGCTTAAGCAAAGCAGCGGGGACGATCAGGCGGTTCCTGTCATCAAGTTTGCAATCAAATTCACCTAAAAAATTGGACATAATACACGACGGCAATTATTGTAGGGTAAAATTAAATATTTTACCTCCACAAAAACCCATTTTCCTCCCAAAAAGTTTTCAACAATTTCGGGGCGTCATTTTGGCCCTGTTCCAGGCGCTATTTCATGACTTGCATTACGTGTAATTATTTCATGCACTGATAGTTGGAGTACCTGCAAAAAGCGGGAGCGCCTGCCCGTAAACGGAAGGACAAAAAACCGCGAAAAATGCATTACCCTGTGCATGAATGACTTATATAAGCGCCAAATTACGGCATTATTTTAACCGAAACGCTATAAGTTTTATAAACAAGTTAACAGTGAGCAGGGATTACGCCGGCATGGATTTGATCACGATGATGAGTCCGCATAACACAAAATAGCTGATACGCAGGAACTGGGTGTTGATGAAAACGGCCGGATAATTCTCGCGCCGCATCCTGAACATGAGGTAAATAACGATGGCCAGCAGCACAAAAAAGTCGGCAATAAGCGGATAACGGTAACTCTCGACATTTGCCGCGCTGATGAGCAATGAAACCTGCCCGAGCCCGTAAACCAGCCCTAATATTATGGGGATGGTATAATTGTAATGCTCGCCCGGTTTGCCGATGGAATAGAAGCCAAAAGGGAAATATAACAGCGCAAGCAGGATGGCGAACACCTCCAGAAAGAAGTCGGACTGGAAATGAAAAAAGTAACGCACCATGAGCGCGACAATATTGACGAGCATTAAGGTACGCTCGACGAAAGTGATGCTTTTAAAGGAGCTTGCCAGGTCTGCCATATTCGTGTTGTTTGTAAGTCAATTTAATTAACTGTGAAGGCGGATTTTTGTTTAGACGGACATTTGTCCATGGCGGCCATACCGACTAATTAATCACAGCGTACGCAGAGTTTTACACAGAGGGCACAGAGATAAAAAATAAAATCTCTCTGTGTACTTTGTGATTTTTTCTCTGTGACCTCTGTGGTTTAAAAAGTTGTTTTTAAGTTGGATTAGCTTATTTTTACCATTATTAAATTTACGACTATGAAAACAACCATTGTTTTATTGTTTGTGCTGATGGGCTATGGCGCCTTCGCACAACAGGCCGCCACCCCGCCAAGTGCTGATGCGGTAATGAAAGAAGCTTACGCCAAGGCAAAAGCCGAAAATAAAAACGTGATACTGATGTTCCACGCATCGTGGTGCGGCTGGTGCAAAAAAATGACCGCCTGCTTTGAAGACCCAACCTGCAGCAAGTCTTTTGATGATAACTATGTGATCACTTACCTTGATATTTTGGAGCGCGACGGTAAAAAAGATCTTGAAAACCCCGGAGCAATGGATGTGCTGAAAAACCTTGGCGGCGACCCTCAAGGCGGGATCCCTTATTGGATAGTGATGACGCCACAAGGCAAAGTGTTCGGCACCTCGTACATGCCGCATGCCGATGGAACTGCTGGCACTGCAAAAGACAATGTTGGTTGCCCGGCAGAGGATAATGAAGTAACTTATTTTACGGGTTTATTAAAAAACAGCTCGAAACTTACTGACGACCAGCTGGCGGTGATCGCGACCCGGTTTCATAAGAATAAGCCGGTGAGCACAAATGCGGGGCATTGAGATTAGAGGGAAATATATTTCTTTAAAGAGTTATACGCTTATAACTATTATTGGGAAATTTCTTATTTAAGTACAATGCGTGCAAAAATTCAATAATTAAAACTAATGCTGTAATACAAACAATTACCCAAATTTCGTAATTGCGTGAAATTGACAATAAGTTTTGCCAAAAGATAGATTTCAGATTATTAAACTGTGTTGAAAACACAAATACGCATAATAAAAGAAACGCACAAATAATCAGGCTAAACGACAAAAAATATTTAAACCAAAAAGGCCATCGATCAATTCGCTGAAGCAACCGATCCATAATATCGATAGAAAAATTTTCGGTGTAGATTTCCAATGCTATTTGTCCATAATAAAACGCCATTTTGGAGCGATGCCAGATCAAAAGAAATGTTGAAAAGGCTAGATAGATCATCGGGACAATAAAGTAGATGTTGTGAAAATCTGTTACATGTGCATGCAAATCTGAAGCAGCAATTTCTTTTGGAAATAACTTGTCAACCATGAATAATAAACAACCTACGCAAAACGTAGTAATTATTCCGGCAAAAGTCATTTCCTTATCTATGTAATCTAGGTAGTATTTAGCCTTTTCTCTGTCGAGTGTTAGCTTTTGCGAAATTTTCATATATCAGGTTAAGGAAAGGTTTGTTCAAGCTTCTTGTAAACATACAAATTATTGTGTAAAACATTAATTAACAGAAGTTGTAATTTCGAGACAATAAACCAGCGCCTTCATTATTTTTACATATTAAAGAATACTTATATTTCTGATATCAATACCAATAATAATTACTATGGTAAATTACTGTATGCCGGTTATCCCCAGCGCCGACGTAAAGAAAAGCCTGCGCTTTTGGGTGGAAGGCCTTGGTATGACCGCCGACCGCGAAATGTGGAAGGATGATAAACTGGTGGGCTGCATGGTGCATAACGATACTATGTATTACTGGCTTAATCAGCGCGCCGATGGCCCGATACCTGAAGAATATCGTGGGATTTACCTGTATTGGAGCCCGGAAGATATTAATGCCTGCCGGGAGCGTTTAAAACAGGTTGGGTTTGAAGTATCTGAAATTGTAGCAAGGGATTATGGCCAAACCGAGTTTTTTGTGACAGATGATGATGGGTATGAGCATTGTTTTGGTGTAGCGACGGCTTAACTATTCCGTCATAGCGAGCGCAGCGTGGCTATCCCCCATTACTTTGCTATCTATCGCTTCCACCGCTCATTGCCGCTGAGGCTACTACTTTTGGCTTGATCCAAAAGGTAGCAAAAGATCAAGCCGCTGGAAATGCTTTCTTGCCGCACAAGGCCTTTGCCCTTCAAAAGCTTGCTCCTCAGTCTGTATCGCACAGCCCCTCCGCAACTTTTCAGCCCAAAGCCGTTCCAGCGGCGGGTCAGTCACAAACTTTACGTTGTTATCGTAGCTTTATTTTTCATAGGAAGAATTTATCTGTTAAGAACCTTTGTCAGACCGTGAGCTTCGGGCAAAAATTAGGCAAAACGATGCTGGGTTTGTGCGGCTGGAGGCCTAGGGGTTTTCGCTAAGCACAGGCCTGAGCGGCTTGGCTGGGATAAAACCCAAGCCCAGGTTTTGCCTGATTTGTGGGTAAGGCAAGCGTTGGGTAAGTGTTCAAAGCCCGTGCGGCAAAGAAGCCTTAGGGCTGGCTTGACTTTTTGCTTCTTTTGTGTCCAAGACAAAAGAAGGTAGCCTCAGCGGCAATGAGCGGTTAAAGAGATAGGTAACAAAGCATCAATTGCGAATTTCCTTTTATCTATGAATTTAAAGCAACTATCTTTTGTGCAATCTCAATACATTTAATGTATTCATTATCAAGACCTATCTTTATTTCAATTTCACGGAGTCTGGATGCAATAACTTCTACGGTTGCACCTTCAATCTTTAATTTATATATCGAAGATGTATACCTTTGATACTCATCCCGAAGGTTTTCATTGTCATTCAGATTGATCGGATCCCAGTCGTTCCATAAAATATTATCAATTGCCTTATACAGTGTTAACTGATCCGCAGCTGCCTTAGATTTCATTTTCTTACACTTTACATTGCCTTAACCCTCAAATAACCCGATGCGCTTTTGATGTATATATTTCTCAATAGCGCGCATTTAAATAAGGCTGACACTAATTTGCCACCTGCCAGGCGTAGCGCCTGTAGCAGCGTACGCTACACTTTACACATGAAAGGGCTACGGAAATGCTACACTTTGCTACACTCAATAATTTTTTAAAGTACTGATAATCAGACATAAAAAACTAACACAACACCAAATTCTCATCCAAATAAATGCTGCATTTTTTCGCTAAAAAGGCATTAAAAGAGGCAAATTTGACACACAAACGAATCTACTTCGATCCGTTTTACATCACTCTCACCTTCAAATAACTCGGATGCGCTTTTGAAGTATATACCTTATTGGTCGCTTTTTTAAAGTCGCTGTCCTTAGCTTTCATGATGTTTTCAAACACCTGCGGATTGCGGTCGATGAGCGGGAACCAGGTGCTTTGTACCTGAACCATAATGCGATGGCCCTTTTTGAAGGTATGTAATACATCCTGCAACTCGAAGTTTACCGGGGTGACCTGGCCCGGCACGAACGGTGCAGGCTTGTCAAACCCGTTGCGGAACTTGCCGCGCATGGCCTCGCTACGCACCATCTGCTCGTAGTGCGACATCATGGTTTCTTTATTGCTAAACTGGCTGTTTTTAGCCGAATCGGGGTAAACATCTATCACTTTTACCACCCAATCGGCATCCGTGCCGGTAGTTGATACCTTCAAGTTTGCCCAGATGTTGCCGGCGAGGGTTACGTCTTTATCCAGCACATCGGTTTGGTAAGTAAGCACATCGGGACGGCGTTCGGCGAAGCGCTGGTCGCCGGTCATGTATTCGCGTTTCATGTCCATGGTGATGTCGTTGGTAAACGGCACCGGCTTGTTAGGGTCGGATATGAAGGCGTCGTTGCTGTCGTCTGCATTTTTAGGTGCATCGAATGACAGTTTGCCGCCGGGCAAAAAGTACAGATTTTTGTCTTCGGCTTCTTTTGGCGGCCATTGCTTGTAGGTTTTCCATTGGTTAACGCCGGTTTGGAAGGTGGATACCGGCGCAAGATCAAGCGAGGTGCCTTTTAAATAATGACTAAAGAAGGCGAACTCGATCTTCTCACGATAGAACGGCCCGGTTGCTCCGCCGAAATCCACATCGCCCAAATGATCACCCGGCCCGCGCGACCAGCCGCCGTGCACCCATGGCCCCATGGTAAAATATATCGGCGTAGCTGGGTTATCCTTTTTTAAGGTCTTATAAGTATTGATGGCCCCGTATAAATCCTCGGCATCATACCAGCCGCCGGTTACCAGTACCGCGGTTTTAATATCATGCAGATGTGGTAACACGTTACGCTCCTTCCAATGCTCGTCGTAGTTGGGATGGTCTATCATTTCGCTCCACAAGCGCACGGTATCGTTATACCATTTCTTGTCATTTGTATGTTTCAGCGCACCCAGTTTCAGGTAAAACTCATAGCCATCCTCGGTACCGTAGTTAAACCCGAAGCCCCGGCGCTGGGTTGGCGTGCCGTCCTGCCGGTTGGTAAAGAACGGGTAGAAGCTAAAGTTAGCCACTAACATGTAAGCGCCGTTGTGGAAAGCGTCATCGCGGTAAAGATCAGACATTGGCGCCTGTGGCGATGCCGCCACCAAAGCCGGGTGCCTGCTCAACAGCGAAGTAGTTGTAAAAAAGCCGGGGTAAGATATTCCCCACACCCCTACTTTGCCGTTGTTATTGGGGATATTTTTGATCAGCCAATCGATGGTGTCATAAGTATCGGTGCCTTCGTCTACATCCTGGTTGGTTTTATGCTGTTCCAGTTCCGGCGTCATTTCGCGGAAAATGCCTTCGCTCATCCAGCGACCGCGCACATCCTGATAAACGAATATGTAGCCATCATGCAAAAATAACGACGATGGCCCTAAACTGCCCTTGAATTTATCAGCACCATAAGGCGCTACGCTATAGGGCGTGCGGTCCATCATGATCGGGTATTTCTTCGACTGGTCCTTCGGTACATAAACCGAAGTGAACAGTTTCTTACCGTCACGCATAGGTACCTGGTACTCGTACTTGGTATAGTTTTCCTTTACATAGGCAGCATCAGGATTGTTGGGCTGCTGCGCGAAAGAAGTAAAAGCAAAAAGCAGGAAGCTTAAAGCGATGATAAATGTCTTCATGGGTCAGATACTAAAAACGCTAATGTAAACAAAAAAAGTCCCGGGTGTCCGGGACTTTTTAAAATTTTTAGGGAAGTCGGTTGTCTTGAACCTTGATTCGCCTGATTTAAAGATTACCGTGATTATATCAAGCTAATCTGCTTAATCCGTTAAATCCTGGTTCAGATTACTCGTTTATCGCCTTTACACCCGGCAACTCCTTACCTTCCATATATTCCAGCAACGCGCCGCCGCCGGTTGATACATAGCTTACATCATCGGTCATGCCGAATTTGGCAACTGCCGCAGCTGAATCGCCACCGCCGATCAGCGAGAATGCGCCGTTATCGGTCGCCTTGGCAACTGCGTCTGCAATAGCTTTGGTGCCTACCATAAACTTGTCCATTTCAAAAACACCCATCGGGCCGTTCCATAAAATGGTTTTTGATTCCTCAACCACTTTGCTGAACAGCTTAATAGTTTCCGGGCCGATATCCAATCCCATCCAGCCGTCTGGTATTTCGCCTGTCTTTGCAAGGCCAGTATTGGCGTCAGGCGAAAAAGCGTCTGCGGTAACGTTGTCAACCGGCAACAACAAGTTCACGCCTTTTTCCTTTGCTTTTTTACGCAGGCTTAGCGCCAGGTCAAGCTTATCAGCTTCAACCAATGAAGTACCGATATTGCCGCCATCAGCTTTCGCGAAGGTGTAAGCCATACCGCCGCCGATGATCAGGTTGTCTACCTTATCCAGCAGCTTTTCTATCAGCTCTATCTTATCAGAAACCTTCGAGCCGCCCATTATCGCAGTAAATGGTTTTGCAGCGCCGTTCAATACCTTTTCGGCATTTTCCAGCTCGGCAGCCATCAGGTAACCAAAATATTTGGCATCAGGGAAGAACTGCGCGATAACAGCTGTAGAAGCATGCGCACGGTGCGCGGTACCAAAGGCATCGTTTACATAAACCTCGCCTAAGGCAGCCAGTTTTTTGGCAAACTCTACGTCCCCTTTTTCTTCTTCCTTGTAAAAGCGCAGGTTTTCTAATAAAAGCACTTCGCCTTTAGCCAGTTTCTTGGCCTTTTCAATAGCCTCCGGACCGATGCAGTCGTTAGCAAACTCCACCTGCTGACCTAACAGATCAGACAAATGCGGCACCAAATGCTTTAGCGAATATTTATCTTCCGGACCGCCTTTTGGCCTGCCCAGATGCGACATCAGGATCACGGCGCCGCCATCATTCAATATTTTTTTAATGGTTGGCAAGGCAGCCGTCATACGGTTGTCGTCGGTTATGTTGTAGTCCTTATCCAGCGGTACATTGAAGTCCACACGGATAAGCGCTCTTTTACCTGCGAAATTTATTTGATCTATTGTTTTCATACAAATTGGTCTTGATGTAAATCGGTCGCCAAAATCAGCAATTAATTTTACAATCCTGAACGCAAAAGTAAAAAAGGTATTTTAAGTAGCCGTTAATTACTGAATTTTAAGATACATCACATAATGCGGCCCAATTCCCGTCACTTCAAACTCGTCGGAAACGATCTCAAAGCCGCAATCATGATAAAACTTAGCGGCTTTTTTGCGGGCATTGCACCAAACATAATTCGCGCCAAGCTTGCGCAGATATATCACGGCAAAGTTCACCAGCTTATTGCCGTAGCCTTTTCCCCTGTGTAATTCGAGTGTTGCCATGCCACGCAGTTGGTAGCCTAACCCGGTGAAAGTTCCATAACCCTGCGGAAACAGCGAAGTAACGCACACCAGTTCATCCTCAACAAAATAGCCTAAATGAAATGCGCCATCAATTTTATCGGTAGGGAAACGGCACTCATCCGGTGTCAACCGGCCTTCCCTTAGTACTTCGTTGCGGATATGCAGCAAATCTTCTGTCTCAATAAACCTGATCATGTCAGTATTCTATCTATAATAAACTATTGAATTACAATCCCTTAATCAATGGTTAATTTCCACTCAAAACATCTCTAAAATGAATCTGCCGGGCATTTTTTGCGTAGATTGGCATAATATTTATTTAGTGGTGGTATGCGTTGTGTTAAATACTATTTAGTTTTATTTCTGGGCTTAGCAGTCTTCACCGGTTGTAAAAAATCAGGTGTCGGTCCTTCTAATCCAAAACCCATCGATACCGATGCGTTGATACACGAAATAAAGTTTAGCGCACCTGCACAATATCTGGCTGTTAGCGTATCGGGCACCAAACTTACCATTATATATTATGAAAATGTAACGTTGCTGATCCCTGCACAGGGCGCAAATTTATCCTTCGCTATACATTTACAGGAAGATTTCAGCAATTCATACCTTGCCACTTTACATTATACAACAGTCGACGCCTACGGCGATGTTGACCATGATTGGGTTGACGATAACCTGAACAACGTTACTGCCAAAACGGTAAAAGATACCACCATAGCCGGTGCCAAAACGACAAAAATAACCGTGCAGCGCCCTTTTATATTCTCAAAGGATTATGAAACCAACCAGGCAGCTGTTTTGGGCGAAGATTCGATCATGAACCGAAAAACGGACAAAATAGGTTTCGCCTCGTTTGTTTACTTTACCAAAACTTACCCGGCTACTTCCACCAGCTCGCAATTATATTACGTTAAGAAAGATTAAGCTTTGCTGATGCGTTCTACCAGGTCCACCAGGCGACTGGAATAGCCCATTTCATTGTCGTACCATCCTACTACTTTTGTCAGGCCACCTACCACTGATGTCAACAGTGCATCGAAAATACAGCTATGCGGATTTTCGAGGATATCAGTTGAAACGATTGGATCTTCGGTATATTCCAGTATATTTTGCATCGGGCCATCAGCAGCTTGCTTGAAAGCTTTGTTGATCTCTTCAACCGTTGGCTGTATTTTCAGGCTGCAGGTAAAATCCGTTAACGAGCCGTTTAAAACCGGCACACGTATACCCGCACCGCCGAGTTTACCGCTCAAGTTCGGGAATATGTTGGTGATGGCCTTCGCCGCGCCTGTTGATGTAGGGATAATGGAAGCTGATGCCGCTCTCGCCCTGCGCAGGTCTTTATGCGGGGCGTCGTGCAGGCTTTGGTCGCCGGTCATGGAGTGTACGGTGGTAATATAGCCGTCAATAATCCCCCAGTTATCATCCAATATTTTCACCATTACAGCCACGTTATTGGTAGTGCAGGATGCGTTGGACAATATGGATGAATGCAGATCGATCACGTCATCATTCACCCCTAAAACAACAGTAGGTACATCCTTATCGGCTGATGGCGCTGAAATGATCACCTGCTTTGCCCCGGCAGCCAGATGCTGCTCAGCGCCTTTTCTTGAAGTAAATTTCCCGGTTGATTCGATGACAAGGTCGATATCCAGATCTTTCCATGGCAATTGGGAAGGCTCACGTTCCTGTAATATTTTTATGGAGCGGCCATTAACGATGATCTCATTATCACCGGCGCTGACAGTTCCTTTAAAGCCCCTGTGAACAGAGTCATATTTAAATAGATGTGCAAGGGTTTGCGCATCGGCAAGGTCGTTTATGGCGACAACATCAATGCCGGGTTTCGAAAGTACATTTCTTAAAAATACCCGGCCTATCCTGCCAAATCCGTTTATTGCAACTCTCATCTTTTTGGGTTTATTAACGGGGCAAAGTTACACAGGCAGGCAATTAATCGGGCAATAAAATTTTAAGGTGACAATAGCGATACAATAAGTAATTCAAGTTGCTTCCCAAGTATTGGGCTGAAGCCCGCTTGATTTTTTAATTTATCCGCCCCATAAATGGGACGGCAATATTAAATTGCCGTTGGCTTCAGCCAACCGTTAAGGGATTACAATAGTGCGGCTTTAGCCGAATTAATAGACACTACCTATTCTAAAATATCTTCCTATAAATTTCCTTCACCACCCTTCCAGGATCTGGTGCTAAATTCACCGCCGCCGAAACCGCAATGCCGTAAACCCCAGTTTCTAATAGTAAATCAATATCTGTTAATTGAATCCCGCCAACTGCTATAGCAGGTAGCTCAGGATTATGTTTCTGTAATTCGCGATAGCCATTAAAACCTAAGAGCGGTTTGTTGTTTGGCTTGGTATCGGTGTGCGCAAACGGGCCATAACCGCAATAATCCACTACGCCGATTGCCTGTACGCGTAAAAATGCATCGATATTGGTAGCCGATGCGCCGAGCGTTTTATCCTCGCCTATCGCCTCGCGTATAGCTGCAAAATCCGCATCGAAATCTTCAATATGCACTCCCTGTGCGTCGACCTCATTCAGCAAGTGATAATGATTGGTGAGGATAAGCGTAACACCCCATTCATCGCAGATCCCCGCTATCTCGTTGATCTCGTCTATTAATTCCTCGTCTGTCTTGGTCAGGCAGCGGTATTGCAGCCAGTTAGCACCGGTTGTGCAAGCAATAGCCGCCTGTTCTACATGAGTGCGGTTTGGCAGGTCCTGCGTGAGATAATGGAAACGGGAGATGTATTTTTTCATAAAACTGTCAGAACCAGGATTAAACGGATTTAATTGATTTTCAGGACGCAAGCAACAAGATCAGGATAATCTTTCAAATCTGTTAAATCCTGGTTCCTATTTCTTTATCACTTCTTCAATCGGCGTACCGATGCTGCCGTTTGGCGCTTGTATGTGCAGCAACGCGGCGATAGTTGGTGCAATATCCGTCATGTGTATCTCGCGAACGGAGCTGCCATGCGGGATACCCCAGCCCATAAATACCAGCGGAATATGATTATCATACGGGTTCCAGGTACCGTGCGTGGTGCCTGTCGGGCCGCCATCGCCTGAACCATGACCGGTAAACCATCCGGGATTGAGGATGATCTGTATCACACCGCTGTTTTTTCGGTTATAGCCGTTGATGATGCGTTTGCGCAATGCTTCTGGTATAGATGCGTCTGCGGCTTTTGTCTGGTCCACCGCGTACATTACGTAAGGCAGCTTTTGCAGGTAATCGATACAAGTCTTTTTAACAGCTTCTTCGTCAAGGTGCAGGTAATTGATGATGTGGTAGTTTAGGTTCACCTGGTAATTATCCAGGCCGATAACCAATGAATCTACTTTGTATTTATCAGTTAATACTTTATTCAACCTGCTGCCTTCAGCCTTATCATCCCAAACGTCTGCAGGTACGCCGCGGTCTTTCAGGAACTGCGTATTGTGCGCTGCGCCATGATCGGCAGTAAGGAAAACAGTATAATTACCGCGACCAACCTTAGCATCAAGATAAGTAAGGAAGTTGGCGATATCCCTGTCCAGACGCAGGTAAGTATCTTCTATCTCCACCGCGTTAATGCCAAACTGATGCCCAATGTAATCAGTCGACGACAAACTCAGCGCCAAAAAATCGGTAACATCGTGATTGCCTAAACCTTCACCGTTAATGGCCGCTACGGCATAATCAAGCGTTAAGGTATTGCCATAAGGCGTGCTGCGGATCAAACCTAAATTACCTTTATATAACGCTGAAGTTTTTACAGGCATGGTAGGTGCATCGGCGCCTTTAAATTTCCCTTCGTATTTGCTGTTATCTTCGGTGCTTTGCAGGTAGGTGTCAACCGGGTATAACGTGTTCCAATCTAATTTTAAATAGGTTTCCGCCATCTTCTGGTCGTTAAAATCCTTTGCCCATTGCGGCAGGTCCTGCATATAATAGGTGCTGGTGATCCAGTTACCGGTTTTGTCGTCGAACCAGTAAGCGGCGTTTGCCATATGGCCGGCCGGCAAAATACCTCCGCGATCCTTTAACGCTATACCGATCACTTTTGAACGGGAATTGGTTGCCAACTTCAATTCATCGGTGACGGTAGTGGTCAGCATGTTCTTTGGCGACATCTGCCCTGCTATTGAGGTGCTGCCAACCGTTTTCACGCTGTCATCCTGCGCACAATACATACTTTTGCCGGTTGCCTGTACGATGTAATCGTTGCCTGCGATGCCATGAATAGACGGCACGGACCCGGTATAGATACAAGTGTGGCCCGGACCGGTGAAAGTTGGGATATAATCAACCTGTGTATTTTCACAAGTAAAGCCGTCGTTTAAAAGGCGTTTAAAGCCATTGCTTTGATAGCGCTCGTAATAGCGGTACAGGTAGTCCCAGCGCATCTGGTCGACTACTATGCCTACTACCAATTTTGGACGAGGGATAGAAGTAGCAGTGGCACTTGCAGTAGTAGCAACTACTTTTTTCTTTTTTGTTTGAGCCGAAATATGGAGCACAGTAAACGCGAAAACTGTGAAAAGCAGGTATTTAATCCTCATGTTTAAATTTTATCAACCGCAAATATCTGTAATGTAATTAATATTCAATGTAATGATTATGTTAGGGGAAGATTAATCACAGATTATGCTGATTTAAGGATTGCACAGATCGTATTCTATTCATTAAATCAACGTAATCAAAAAAATCATCTAAAAATCAACGGTCAAAATTTAAGACTCAACCCTAGCAAAAAGTTAGTAGGCGCCTGCGGGAAGAAATAGTTATAGTCCACCACTTTACCGCCTTCAATATCCGGATAGGTAGCGCCGTTCGATTCATACTTTGCATTGAAAATGTTATTGATCAGCAGTGTTAAACCGATGTTCTTAACCGATTTGATGCTGAAATCATAGCCTAATCTTAAACCATTTACAAAATAAGCATTAAGATAACGATTGGAGTATGGGCCGGTTTCTGAGGTAACAAAGCCAACAGGGTTAGTATTGGATGTATTATCCAAATATTGCCTGCTCACATATTTGCTGATAAACGCAATTTCGCCGCCAGCCAAGGGTCTAAAGCTGATCTCGCCGGAAGCGATCACATTTGGCGAAAAAGCGATGTTGCTTTTACTTAACTGGTAATTTACTTCCTCGCCAGTATCATAGTTATACAGGCCCTGGTTAAAATTCTTCACCTTGTTACTACTCAGTGAAGCAGTCGCATTCCAGCTTAACCAGTTGTTGAACTTAAACCGACCGTCAAATTCCAAACCTTCGCGGTAGCTGCTTTTTACGTTGCTGCGGATTTGGTCGCCTACATCGTTCAATGCGCCGGTGAGCACCAATTGGTTATCGTACGACATATAGAAGGCGTTGATACCACCGGTAAATATGCCCTGCTGCGTACGATAGCCCAATTCCCAGTCATAAAGGCGTTCTGATTCAGGACGCGTGCCGGGTGTAGCCTGCACGTAATCATCGCGGTCGGGCTCGTGATTGCCAATGCCGAATGAGGCGTATAAATTATTCTGTTTGTCTATCTGGTACGATACGCCTGCTTTCGGATTAAAAAAGTCAAGCCATATTTGTTGCTTCGCGCCTATTGTCTGGTCGAAATCATTCACATAATAATAGCTGTATGAAAGATGCCGGTATTGCATGTCGGCGTACAATTTCACCTTGCCCAAGCTATAATCTATCTTACCATAAATATTGAAATCCGTTTTAAAGGCATCGTTTCTTGCATATTGATAATCCGGTGGAATATCTGTGCTTTCCTGCGTCCATTCAATGTTATCATAATGCGCATTGCGGAATTGATTATACGCACCGCCAAGATCGATATTTAGGTTGTTATTTGGTTGATAAGCAAGATTATATGTTAAGCCATAAAATTTGTTATTCAACCAAAGCCTCCGTGTAAGATCAGTTGTAGAGATGGTATCCGTGCCGATAATTACCGGGTTGACGTTGTAATCCGAAAGAGTTTGCCCCGGCTGGTATTCTTCGTAATAACCATAGCCATGCGTATAATGCAATGCGCCGTTAAAAGAAAGCTTATCAGATATTTGCTGATCGACCAATAACTGGTAATGGTCCTGCGTGTAGTTATCAGTTTGATTTTTATAGAATGTGCCATTAGGCTCAAGACCAAGATCATTGTAGCGGCGGTTGCCGGAGCGGATAGAATCTTCAGGGTCGCCATCCCAGGCTTGGTAAGTGTGCTCGGTGCCAGAGAAGGTGTTGAACCGGATCAGCGTGGTCTTCCCATAATACGCGCCGCTGAAAAAATAGGATTTCAGGTCGGCGAATGCCCTGTCCACATAACCGTCAGAATAGATCCGCGATAAACGCCCGTCAAAACTAAAATGGCCGCCAAGCAATCCCGTACCTATATTTAAGGTGTTCTTCACCGTACCGAACGAGCCTACCGAATTATTCAATTCGAGGTATGACGTATCCCGGCGCGTGGTCGTTTGAATATTGATACTCGCCCCGAAAGCACCCGCGCCATTGGTCGATGTACCCACGCCGCGCTGGATCTGGATATTATCTACAGACGAAGCAAAGTCAGGGATATCCACAAAAAATACCTGCTGCTCTTCGGAATCGTTATATGGGATGCCGTTAACCGTTACGTTGATACGCGATGCATCCGAACCGCGGATATGGATATAGGTGTAACCGATGCCCGTGCCGCCGTCGGAAGTGGTAACCACAGATGGCGTTTGATCGAGCAGGTATGGCAAATCCTGACCGAGGTTGTTTTTCTGGATGTCCTTTTTGCTGAGATTGGTGTAGGTAGTAGGCGAATTATCCGCTGCGCGGGTGCCCCTTACTGTAACTTCATCCGTAAGTTGCGTGCTGGTGGCCAACTGGAAATTTAAGGTGGCGTCAAAATTCAGGTCGACGTTTTTTGTCAATTGCCGGTAGCCGATGTAGCTAACCTTTACCAAATACTTGCCGGCCTTAAGATTAACGATGCTGTAATTTCCTTTGGCATCAGAGACGGTGGTAATGTTTGAATTCTGAACGGTTACGGTTGTTCCGGATAACGCTTCGCCGGTTTGCGCGTCGGTAATTTTACCGGAAATAGTGAGCTGGGCCGATGCCAAAACAGGCAACAGCAAGGCGGTGATCGCCAAATAAAAGTTTTTCAATTTTTTAAAATAAAACAATTTGTTAAACCATCTGCACATCAGGGTATAATATGCAGTACACTTAACTTTTACCTCCCTACGCCGGCATTATCCGGATCAGGTGCATGTTGGTGAATACTTTGGCAGCACGTTCTGCGCCTCAGTTAGTTTATTCACAACAATGGGTATGATCTCAGCCTGTCTTTCAGTTTGATTGCTCAAAGCAAGGCACCCCTTGAGAAAATTATACGGCAAATATATGTTTTATTTCGAGATTCCGGTTTTCGGAATAAAAAGACCGTCATGCCGAATTTATTTCGGCATCCCACAGGATAGTTTTTCCAACCACGTTGGCTATCTGCATTCGTACACTATCTCATGATTACCTGCATGTGAGGTGCCGAAATAAATTCGGCATGACGCAGGTTTAGCTATAAGTAAGATTTCTTTACTCGCTTATCGCAGCAGTAACAGCATTCTCAGTTGCATCCTTCGCAGGCTCATCATTACTTTTCAACAACCTTACTATCTGCACAAAGCGGCGTTTGTAAGTATCGTTGAAATCGGTAATAGTAACGCAGTATTCTTTACCTGATGTGGAGTGGATGAATTTGATCTCGCCGCCATCGTTGCAGCAAATAATGCCCATGTGACCAATGCTGTGCGGATGGTGGGTTTTAGTGCCGGTGAACAGGATCACGTCGCCGGGTTTGGCGTCTTCAAGAGCTACTCTTTCGCCGGCGTTATAATATTCGCTTGACGAGCGCGGAACGTTAAAGTTGAAATATTTAAACACATAGCTTACAAAGCCCGAGCAATCAAAACCATACTGCGGGCTTGATGATGCTTCACGGTAAGGCGTGCCTAACAAGCTATGCGCGAATTGCAGGATGCTATCAGGCGACACGATATCCGAGCAGGGATATAATGCTGAAAGTGATTGTTCCGGAAGTTCGAGGATGGCTGCATCTTCGTGATGATGCTTTCTTTTTGAGGTATGTTTATTGCGTGCAGCGTGGTGCTTTTTGGCGTAAGCGGTGCCTGCCAAAAATGCGCAAATAAACAAGAGACTAATTAGGGTCAAATATCTTCTCATTCACCGCTAAGATATTTCTTTTATGTTAAGATAAAAATAATTCTGAGAATTTATTTAAAAGGGCAGTATCCTTAGTCGATTTTTATCCTCGTCCAATGTGAGTAACGCGCCTTTTTCTAATGCGGCAGCATTCTTCAAAAGGGTTGAAATTAAGATTCCGGCAAAATGATCTATAGTAATATTTTGTGTCCTGATTTGGATTACACTCGGGGATTCCGCTTTTGTAAGGGCGAGTAAAGTACCAAAATCAAGGTCGTGGGTGAAAATTACATGGCCATTTTCCCTGGCCCAATTGATCAGATCGATATCTGGTGCATCGAATTTTCCAACCGATGACCAATGCACCGCCTCTATTTGATGAAGCCTGAATTCCTGTACCCATTCAGGCGACAGGTTCATATCAATTAAAATCTTCACAACGTATTTAACGGAACCTCAACTTCTTCAGAACGCCAGGCGGCATATGAAAGGGCGGCGATCAGGTCTTCATGCTGCAAATAAGGATACATTTTCAAAATATCTTCATTGCTTAACCCGGATGCCAATAATCCTATTATCGTACCCACAGTAACCCTTAAACCTCTTATGCAAGGCTTGCCGCCCATAACATCCGGATTAAGCGTAATTCTGTCCAAATTTTTCATATCCGTTTACACATTTAAACAAAAATAAGCATTTAATCTATTGCAAGTGATCCACTAAACACATAAAATCATTGTTTTCAAACTAAAAATCTATTTCCTTTGCAACACAGACCTCTCACCACCAGGCAATACCTTTTTGCTTTTGCCTTTAGCTTTCACCTCAAAAAACATACTTTTGCAAACTTTATAAAACAGTACTATGCTTAGAACACACACTTGCGGCGAATTAAACCTCGCAAATTTGGGCGAAACGGTAACTTTATGCGGTTGGGTGCAAAAATCGCGCGACCTTGGCGGCACTACTTTTATCGACGTGCGCGACCGTTATGGTTTAACCCAGCTGGTTTTGAATGAAGATACCAGCAGCGTCATCCGCGAAAAAGGCCGCACCCTTGGTCGCGAGTTTGTGGTAAAAGTTACCGGCACAGTACTTGAACGTACCAACAAGAACTTGAAAATGCCTACCGGCGAAATTGAAATTGCCGTTAACGATATAGAAATAATCAACGCTTCCAAAATTCCGCCTTTTATGATAGAGGATGAGACCGATGGCGGCGAAGAGCTGCGCGCAAAATACCGTTACCTTGACCTGCGCCGTAACCCGATACGCAACAACCTGATGCTGCGCCACAAAATGGCACAGGAAGTTCGCAAGTATTTGGATGCCCTGAATTTTATCGAAGTGGAAACCCCGGTATTGATCAAATCAACACCGGAAGGTGCACGTGACTTTGTAGTGCCAAGCCGCATGAACCCGGGCGAGTTTTACGCGCTGCCGCAATCGCCGCAAACATTTAAGCAGTTGCTGATGGTAAGCGGTTTCGACCGCTATTTCCAGATCGTGAAATGTTTCCGTGATGAGGATCTGCGCGCCGACCGACAGCCTGAGTTTACACAGATCGACTGCGAATTGGCTTTCATCGAGCAGGAAGATATCCTGAATATTTTTGAAGGATTGACCCGCCATTTGTTCCGCACGGTAAAAGGTATCGAGCTGAATGAGTTCCCGCGTATGCAATATGCTGATGCGATGCGTTTGTATGGTTCAGATAAACCAGACCGTCGTTTCGGGATGGAATTTGTTGAGCTGAATGGCATTATGCAGGGCAAGGGCTTTAGCGTATTTGACAATGCCGAGCTGATAGTAGGTATCAACGCAAAAGGCTGCGCCGAATATACCCGCAAACAACTGGATGAGCTGACCGAATGGCTGAAACGCCCGCAGATAGGCGCGACAGGGTTGATCTATTGCCGTTACCAGGCCGACGGTACTTTAAAATCATCAGTTGATAAATTTTATGGTGAGGATGACCTGACCAATCTTGCTGCAGCGTTCAATGCAGAACCGGGCGATTTGATTTTGATCCTTGCCGGTCATAGCCAAAAAGTGCGTAAGCAAATGAACGAACTGCGTTTGGAAATGGGCACACGCCTTGGCCTGCGCGATAAAAATACTTTTGCGCCGCTTTGGGTACTTGATTTCCCGTTGTTGGAGTGGGACGAAGAAAGCGGCCGTTACCATGCTATGCACCATCCGTTCACCTCGCCAAAACCTGAGGACATTGCGATGCTGGATACCGAGCCGGGCGAAGTACGCGCCAATGCGTATGACCTTGTGATCAATGGTACCGAGATAGGCGGCGGCTCTATCCGGATCCACGACAGGGGCTTGCAATCGCTGATGTTCAAGCATCTTGGCTTCTCTGCCGAGGAAGCACAGAAACAGTTTGGCTTTTTGATGGATGCCTTTGAATATGGCGCGCCACCGCATGGTGGCATTGCCTTTGGCTTCGACCGTTTGTGCTCGATATTTGCCGGTTTAGATTCGATCCGCGACGTGATCGCCTTCCCGAAAAACAACTCGGGTCGCGACGTAATGATCGATACACCGTCAACCATTTCTGAAGCGCAGATGAACGAATTGAAAATAAACACTACGGTTTAACATTTTTTAGCAAATGGGCTTAATTGTTTTTGTTAATTTGCCGCACTATTAAAAAAATATAATTTTCTGATAAAAATTCAGTTATAGCGTTAAACGATATATGAAGCGATATTTTCTACTACTAAGCGGTTTAATCATCATCCTCTTCTCTGCCTGCCGTAAACAAATTGATACCAATACACAGGCGGCTATTGATGATGCCAAGATACAGGCTTACATAAAGGCTAATCACCTTACCATGACCAGGGATACCTCGGGTATCTATTACCAGATCCTTACAGAGAATCCGGGCCCGCACCCTACACTACTTGATACGGTGCAGGTTACCTATAACGGCCAGTTGCTTAACGGCACCTCCTTCGACTCAGAGAACGTAAGCACTTTCGCTGTTGATGAGTTAGTCGCGGGTGCACAATATGGGTTATTATTGGTTGGTGCAAATGGTAAAGCTCCATATGGCAGGATAAAATTTATCGTTCCGTCAAGGCTTGGCTATGGTAATGTGTCATTTGGCGCAATTCCGCCTAATTCGCCATTGGTATTTACTTTCGACCTTATTGGTTTCTACTAGTACCAGGCTTGCCAAACCTCCTTTTTATTTGCAGTAAAAATCAATGGCGAAGCCCAACTGCTGAGCTATTGTTCAAAAATCACCCTTTACACCAAGCCCGTTCTGCGGGCACAAGCGAGAAAGCGCGTATCCGCATAAATGAAAAGCTATTGGCCTGGGCCGATATTATTTTTGCAATGGAGCAGCGCCATAAGGATCTCCTCCGGCAGCAGTTCTCCCATCTGCTGAAAACAAAAACCATTGTAGTGCTTGATATTGAGGACAATTACCGCTTCAATGACCCTGAACTGGTAGCGATGCTCAGCCTTTCCCTGGCTGATTATTTATAATAAGTTAATTATATCCACCGATTGCATTAAACTTAATAACATAATTTCGGTTTAATATTAAAATATATGTTATGAGAAAAATAATAATTACCGCCGCCTTTCTGATATCAACCCTAAGCGTTTTCGCACAAGCTGTCGACCTTCGCCGCAAAATTGAAGTGACCGGCACTGCCCAGCAGGAAGTTACGCCTGATATTATTAATGTAAGTATATCATTACAGGAATACCTGAACGGTAAAAATAAAGTGACCATAGATGTGCTGGAAAATCAACTGGAAAGTGCAGTAAAAACCGCAGGTATCCCGCGTGAAGATTTTACTATTAATAACCTCTCCGCCTGGAATAATACTTATCAAAAAAAGAAATCGCCCGATTTCCTGGCCAGCAAGCAATATATTATCCGGCTGAATGACCTGAACAAGTTCGATCAGATCCTCGCTAATATCGACCCTAAGGGCATACAATCAACTAATATAGATAGCTATAGCTATTCAAAGATTAACGACCTGAAGAATGAACTGCAGCTTAAAGCGTTGCAGGATGCTAAAAACAGGGCTGCTTACCTGGTAAACGGGTTAGGTGACAAACTGGGCGATGTGATTAACATAACGATTGCCGACAACAGCGATGCAGTACAGCCGAGGGTATATCAGTATAAAGCTTCGATGATGTCGGTTGCCGCTACACCTCCTTCCGATATTGATTTTAAAAAGATAAAACTGGTGTTTACTGCCGATGCAATCTTTGAAATAGTAAAGTAACAATTTTGCTACGGATGCTTGCTTCTTAAAAAAGGAATACAGTTTCATCAGCAAACTTCAGCTAAATTTCATCAATTTTTAAGATTTTGGTGGAATTACCCCATTGATGTTAAGATAATTTTAATTTTTTATTAAATTTTCGAAAAAAAATGAATTAAGCTATTGACAAACTGCTTTTTATGAGTTAAATTTATTCATCCTATTAATTTCATATTGAGCATGACCCTTACCCGCTTTAAGAAGGTGCTGTTTGTTACACCTGAGATGAACCCTTCGCAGCTTAATGCTGATTACAAAAACGTCAGGTACGTGCATGCCATTAACCAGATATTTCCGAGCATTTACGAGCAAAATCCCAACATAATTGTACTTGATCATAATTTTTTAAGCAAGGATATGGAAAAAGTGGTACGCCGTATTCGCACAAATAATTTCTACAGTAAAATAAAGATCTGCTGCTACAAAAATAAAGTAGAGCCAAAAGCCGACAGCTTGTTAAAGGCCATTGGCGTAGATTACTTTATTTACGAAGAAGAGTTAAAAGCCATCCAAAAAAGCAAAAACGTACTCAACGTTTTCACCGAGATACTGGACAGGTCAGTATTGGGTATGCTGACCAACGTTTCGAATTAAACCGTTTAATATAGTATAGAAAAAGGGGATAGTGTTTTCACTATCCCCTTTTGTTGATCATCTATGATTTTAGGGCGTTGCCTGCGGCCGTGCTATCCGCTCATACGCCTGCAGGCCTTAAGCGCGGGCCGGTATCCGCTGCTATCACTAACGCGAATGCCTTAATCTATCCACTCAAACTTTGTATACGGTACCAATACCTCAGGTACCTTAATGCCTTTCTCGGTCTGGTTATTTTCCAGCAAAGTGGCTACTATCCGCGGCAGGGCCAGCGCACTACCATTTAATGTATGCGCCAATTGGGTTTTACCCTCGGCATTGCGGAAACGTAATTTAAGTCGGTTACTCTGGAAGGTCTCAAAGTTTGACACAGATGATACCTCCAGCCAGCGCTGTTGCGCGGCGCTCCAGGTTTCCATGTCATAGGTTAGCGCAGAGGCAAAGCCCATATCGCCGCCGCACAGGCGCAATACGCGGTATGGCAGGCCGAGGCTCTGTAATAAGTCCTGCACATGCTTGCTCATATTTTCCAACACATTATATGAATCGTCCGGGTGAACGATCTGGACGATCTCTACCTTATCAAACTGGTGCAAACGGTTAAGCCCTCGCACGTGCGCTCCGTATGAACCGGCCTCGCGGCGGAAACATGGCGTATAACCGCAGTTCTTAACCGGCAGCTCGTCCGCCTTTAATATTACATCACGGTACAGGTTAGTGATCGGCACCTCGGCAGTTGGGATCAGGTACAAGTTATCCAATCCAACAAAATACATCTGGCCCTCCTTGTCCGGTAGCTGGCCCGTGCCAAAACCTGATGCTTCGTTAACCATCAGCGGCAGCATACGTTCATCATAGCCTGCCTGCTCGGCCTGGTCCAGGAAATAGCTAATGAGCGCTCTTTGCAGTTTTGCGCCTTTGCCTTTATAAACCGGGAAACCAGCGCCAGTGATCTTCACGCCGAGCTCAAAATCTATCAGATCATATTTAGCGGCTAGCTCCCAGTGCGGCAATGCATTAGGGGGTAACTCGGGTTTTTCGCCATTTTCCAATACGGTTTCGTTTTCTTCAGGCGTTAATCCTTTCGGTACAGAGATATGCGGCAGGTTGGGCAAAAGCACCAGTTTTTGCTGTAATTCTTCCTCTACAGCATTAAGCTCTTCGGTTAGTTTTTTGATCTCTTCCTTCCAAACACCTGTGTTAGCTTTGATGGCTTCGGCTTCATCTTTTTTGCCGTTGCGCATCAATTCGCCTATCTGTTTGGCAGCTGCGTTAGCCTGCGCGGATACACTATCGGACTGGTTTTGGGTCGAACGGCGTTTCTCGTCCAATTGAATGATCTCATCAACTAAACCCGGCTGTTTAAAATTTTTTACAGCCAAACGTTCCAAAACATAGTCGCGGTTATCGCGGATATAACTAACTTGCAGCATTATTTAAAATTTTTGGCAAAGATAGTAATCCAGTTTGCGGTTTGCAGTGCGCAGTATGCAGTTTTTTTGCCCGCGCTTCCGCCAACTGCAAACAGCCAACTGCAAACTACTCTATGAGCGGCAAACTATTCCTCGTCCCTACCCCTATCGGCAACCTTGAAGATATGACCTTCAGGGCGGTGCGTATTTTGAAGGAATGCGACCTGATACTGGCCGAAGACACCCGAACTTCGGCGCCTTTGCTTAAGCACTTTGATATCCAGAAGAAAGTTTTTGCACATCACCAGCATAACGAGCACCAATCATCCGGCGAGATCGTTAAGTTTTTGAAAGAAGGAAAAAATGTGGCGCTGATATCGGATGCCGGTACGCCTGCGATTTCCGATCCGGGGTTTTATTTGGTGCGCGAAGTGCTAAAACATGACCTCCCTGTAGAATGCCTGCCCGGCGCAACAGCTTTTGTGCCTGCCTTGGTAAATTCCGGCTTCCCTACGGACAGGTTTTGCTTTGAAGGATTTCTGCCCCTAAAAAAAGGACGCCAAACACGCTATAAAATATTAGCACAGGAAGAGCGTACCATTATATTATACGAATCGCCGCACCGGCTGCTGAAAACACTGGAAGAAATGTCGACCTATTTTGGCCCGGACAGGTTGCTCTCCGTATCGCGCGAGCTGACCAAAATGTTTGAGGAAACTGTACGTGGAACAGTTGCCGAGGTGAAAGAATATTTTGAAACGCACCCGGTGAAAGGTGAGTTTGTGATATGCATAGCCGGCAAGCAGTAATTTCAACCCAATTATTACTTATCCTCATTTCGACTAATAAAACCCTCAATTAGACTAAGAGTGACAAAGGATAGGTGTCGACCTTTGATGTGTTATTAAAAATATAAAATTATGGCACATCAAAATGAATTAGTCAAAGCTAAACGGATTGCCCTGGTCACTGGAGCAAATCAAGGGGTTGGCCTGCAGGTTGCAAAGGAATTGGTAGCAAACGGTGTAACCGTACTGGTCGGATCACGCAATTTGGAACGTGGCGAAGCCGCAGCAAAAACAATTGGGCCGGGCGCCATTGCGCTTCAGCTTGACGTAACAGACCGTGTTTCCATTGCTGACGCAGCGGAGCGTATAAGCAAGGAGTTTGGCCGTCTCGACCTGCTCGTCAACAATGCAGCTATCTCAAATACCAGGAAGGGGAACCTGTCGCTCCAGGAATATGGCAAAATGACCAGGGCAAGCGTTGTATCTATTGATGAATTAAAAGCGGTATGGGAAACAAATGTATTCGGCGTACTTGCCGTTTACCAGGCTATGCTGCCGCTTTTGCGTAAGTCTTCGGATGCCCGTATCGTTAATGTATCGAGCGGGGTTGGCTCGCTGAGTACTAATGCGGACCCGGCTTATCCTTACCACAAGATGTACGGCCCGGTATACCCGGCATCTAAAGCAGCGCTCAACGCTATCACGCTCGCTATAATGGTCGAACTGGAATCTACCAACATCAAGGTTAACTTAGTATCTCCAGCCTTCACTAGTACCGCCCTTAATGGATTTGAAGGTACAGAGTCTGTAGAAGACGGCTCGCGAGAAGTGGTACGCGTAGCATTGCTCGGCCCGGATGGCCCGACCGGAACATTCACCCGCTGGGAAAACACCAACATTCCATGGTAAGCCAAAGTATTGCTACCTTAGTATCTCAAAAATGAAAAAAGAAGCAGAGGCTCCTTATAAATTTGAATCGCTATCCGACTTTCACCGGGTGCTGGGCTTACCAAAGCCTTTGCACCCTTTGATTAGTTTGGTGTATAATACGACCGGTAAACTTCCATCCTGTGATTATTTTCCGGATAAATTTACCATGGCTTTTTATAAGGTCTCGTACAAACCAAATCTCCAGGGGAAATTTAAATACGGCCAGCATTATTATGATCATGACGAAGGCGGATTGTTTTTTATCTCCCCAAATCACGTGACAGGAACCAGTGAGACAAATTTGGACTATACGGGTTTTACCTTATTTATCCATCCCGATTTCTTCCTGGGCTATTCTTTGGCAAAGAAGATCAAACAATATGGCTTCTTCTCTTACGCCGCTGCTGAAGTTTTGCAGCTGTCTGACGCGGAGAAAACCACTATCCTTGCGATTGCTAAAATTATTGATGAGGAGTTAAAAAGCCGCATAGACGATTTTAGCCAGGATGTTATTATTTCGCAAATCGAGCTATTTTTGAATTATAGCAACCGCTTTTATAAACGCCAGTTCATTACCCGAAAAGCCGTAAATAATGATCTGTTGCAAAAGCTGGAGGAAGTTTTAGACGAATATTTCAATACCGACAAATCCCTGAACCAGGGAATACCAACGGTACAATACCTTTCAGAAAGGCTGAATATGTCATCCAGTTATTTAAGCGATATGCTACGCTCACTTACCGGGCAAAACGCGCAACAGCATATACATCAAAAACTTATTGAAAAAGCAAAAGAAAAACTATCTACTACCAGTTTATCAATAAGTGAGGTTGCCTACGCGTTGGGTTTTGAACATCTGCAATCTTTTAGTAAGCTATTTAAAACAAAAACAAAGCTTTCGCCACTGGCATTCAGACGATCTTTTAACTGACAAATAGTTAGCATCTTCCCTAATTTTTGTAGGGAAGATGCTAAAAATGTTTATTTACTGCCGTAAACGCTTTGTAAATATGCCTCAACCGTAACCGGTTTACGTCCCAATATCGCTTCCATTTCGTTGCTTACGTTTTCAAATTCGCCTTCTTCGGCAGCTTTACTAAAACCTGCCATTAACCCTACTATTTCAGCGGGAACGCCTGCACCACTAAGCGCAGCTTTAAATTCATCCACTGTTGGGGATACATAAACAATCGGTTTACCGGCAGCAGTCTTTATGAATTCGGCTACCTGTGCCCAGCTTACTGCTTCCGGGCCTGCAAATTCAATACTTTTATTATCGTATTTGCCGCTTTCATCCAACAGGATATTCGCACCGGCTTCGGCCTGGTCTGTGCGTACGGCATAAGCTGTTTTGCCATTGCCTGCAGGCAGGTAGATCGTATGGTTCTCCAATAAATGCTCGCCCGCAAAAATAGGGATCATATCTGCGTAAATACCATGCTGCAATAAGGTATAGGTCAAGCCTGATGCTTTGATCTTTTCCTCTGTTTTTAAATGGCCTTCGGCAACAAAGCTAATCGGTGATGTCTCCGTTTCATTCTTTCGTTGAAAGCTGGTATAAACGATATGCTTCACACCGGCCTCAACAGCAGCATCCACTACGTTATATTGTTGTTTAATGCGATTATGAAGATCGTTGCCGGATACCATGTACAGCTTGTCAATACCTTTTAATGCATTAACCAGGGATTCTTTATCATCGTAATTACCTTCATGCGCTGTTACTCCTTTTGCTGTAAGATCAGTCGCTTTGGCGGCATCCCTTACCAGGACATGAATATTAGCAGGGTTTGTTTTTTGAAGCAGGGCTTCAACCACTGCTTTGCCAAGGTGCCCAGTGGCGCCTGTTACTAAAATGTTGCTCATTATTGTTAAGTTTTATTTACCAAATGCTTTACTTACTTTTGGAGAGTTAAAGGTATATAGTAACTAAAAGCCAAACAAGAAGGCACTTTATAATCAGCCAGTTACCTGCAGGTATTCATAGCCGATCCAAAAGCATACCAGCGCAAACAGGCTAAATCCGCGCTTTGTGCTTAGCCGCATCCGGTAATACAACCAGCACGCTGACGACATCAGCAACGGCCCCAGCGAATACGGTATCAAACTGATAGGCAACGCCACTACAGGACCGATCACCTTTAGCGAGTTATACACCCAGTAAATACACAGCGTATTCCAGATAAAAAAGCCAAGGAACGTAGTCCCGAATATTTTACGCCCTTTATTGGTGTCCTTAGATCGGATGATATTCTCCATCGCCACCAGCATCGGTACAAAACCAAAAAACAGGAACCACGAAGTATATGGAGTAGGCGGCCAGGCTATCCAAAGTGCCAGGCCGGGTTATCGGATCAATTTCCCCACCGCCAAAGATATGATTTTTGCAATAGC
>JABDAU010000017.1 GCA_013289045.1 Bacteroidota bacterium
AGGATATCGACGAGGCCAGTGATGCTTATGATACCATCGACTGGCTCGTTAAACATTTAAAAGGCAATAACGGCAAGGTTGGCGCGGTGGGGACTTCTTATGGTGGATTTTATACCACCATGGCGGGTTTAAGCGGGCACCCGGCATTAAAAGCTATTAGTCCACAGGCGCCGGTTACCGATTGGTTTGTGGGTGATGACGCACATCATAACGGCGCGTTCATGCTCATTGATATGTTTGATTTTTACGTGGCCTGGGGATTTGGCGTAGCCCGTCCGCAGCCTACTACCGAATTTGTACCAACCCTGCCGCAGCCCGATCCGGATGCCTACAGCTATTTTCTAAACAAAGTAAGTATTTCCACCACCGACGCTGATTTCGTGGTAAAGCTGATCGACGTATTCCCGGATAATTTCAAATATTCCGACACCGATAAATATGTGATGGGCGGCTACCAGATGCTGGTGCGCGGCGACATTTTACGCGGGAGATACCGCAACAGTCTTGAGAAACCCGAGCCGTTCATCCCCGGGAAAATAACATCTATAAAATATAAGCTGAACGATATTGCCCACACCTTTAAAAAAGGCCATCGTATTATGGTGCAGGTACAAAGCAGTTGGTTTCCCATTGCCGACCGTAACCCGCAGCAGTTCATTGATATTTACCATGCAAAGGATTCAGATTTTATAAAGTCCGTCGTTAAGATCTATACGTCTGCCGACGCTGAGAGTAAGATCATTTTGCCGGTTTGGATGGAGGGGAAATAGCCCGGAATCGATCTACCCTTAACATTTCTGCTATTCATACATACATTTCTTCCATACGCATATTTCATGGCCCGGTATCTTCATATCATATTAAACACAGATAGCTATCAATTAAAATCCAGCGCTTGAAACCTATTATCAAACTTTCTGCAAACAATAGAACTTTTAAAATCGCATTGCTGGTCGTAAGTCTTTTTTGGGGATTTACAGCCAATGCACAGGTCGCCAGCCAGCCTTACCGCTGGAAAAATGTGCAGATCCGCGGCGGCGGTTTTGTGGATGGATTAGTCTATCACCCCAAAGAGAAAGACCTGTTGTATTGCCGCACCGACATGGGCGGCGCATATAAATGGAACAAAGACATTAAAGCATGGGAGCCATTGTTAGACTGGATATCTTACAAAGATTACAACCTGGTAGGCGTGGAAAGCATCGCGCTTGATCCATCCGATCCCAATATGCTATACATGGCCTGCGGAACTTATACCAGTTTAACCGGCCCGAATGCGGTTATGATATCTGACAATCGTGGCAAGACCTTCAAACGTGTAGATGTGCCTTTTCACATGGGCGGAAACGAAAATGGCCGGGGTAACGGCGAGCGCATGGCGGTAGACCCCAACAATGGCAATATCCTGTATATGGGTACGCGCCTGGATGGTTTATGGCGAAGCGAAGACAAAGCCGCTACCTGGAACCGTGTTACGGGCATCTCGGAAAAAGCAATGCAGCCTGATACGCCGGGGATGACCGCACAGGGCCGCCGCCGCATGCGCCCTAACGGGATCATCTTTGTGATCTTCGATCCTAACAGCAAAATGAACGGCCGCAGCGCGGTGATTTATGCCGGGATCTCGCAAAAAGGTAAAGAAAATTTATACCGGAGCACTGATGGCGGCGCTAACTGGCTGCCTATACCCGGCGAGCCAACTGCGAACATGCCTACGCACGCCGTATTAGCCGGCGATGGCATCTTATACATAACATATGGTAACACTCCTGGCCCAACGCCAATGACCGACGGCGCGGTCTATGCCTTCAATACAAAAAAGCAAAGTTGGAAAGATATTACCCCTGTAAAACCCCAGCCCGATACTAAACATGCGTTTGGCTACGCCGCAGTAGCGATTGATCCGCAGCACCCGCAAAGCCTTATCGTGAGCACATTTCACAAGGCCGGAGGTGATGATATTTTCAGGAGCATCGACGGCGGCAGCACATGGAAACCTGTGTTTGGCGGTGGCGGTAAATTTGATTACCGCATAGCGCCTTATGTTTCGCATACAGGCATACACTGGCTGTTTGATATGGAGATAGACCCGTTCAACCCCAACCATGCCATTTTTACAACAGGCTATGGCTTGCATGATACTTTCGACCTGACCGATGTTGACCGCGACAAGCCAACTACGTGGTCGGTAATGAACACCGGTATAGAGGAAACGGTAGGACTGGAATTGCTAAGTCCGCCAAAGGGCGTACCGCTCATATCGGCCATAGGCGATTATGGTGGCTTCGTACATCAAAACCTTGATAAACCATCTCCGGAAGGAAATTTTCTCAACCCGCATTTTGGCAACACCGATGGCGTAAGCTGCGCCTGGCAAAACAGCAAGGTTATTGTACGCGTTGGCGAAGCCTCTACACAGGTGGGTGGCGGGAATATCGGTTACTCGTTAAACGGCGGCCAAAGCTGGCAGCCAACTTCCGCTACCCCGCAGCCCGATAGCCATGGCGGCTCCATTGCTGTTTCGGCAAACGGAGACTCGTGGATATGGACACCGGCGAACAGCATACCTTACGTCACTTTTAATAACGGCGAAAGCTGGACTGCTATTACAAATTTGCCTGCCAGAACACGGGTAGTTGCCGATGCGGTAAACCCAGCCAAGTTTTACGCTATGGCTTTATTTGACGGATCACTTTTTACGAGTACCGACAGCGGTAAAACCTTCGCGCAGCAAAAATTAATGTTGCCAAATCCATTGCCACAAAGGGGGTTCCGCGGAGATACGCGCGGCGGGCAGGACCGCCTGTACACCACGCCCGGCAATGAAGGCGACCTTTGGCTCCCGTTGTTCGATGGCTTATATCATGGAGCCGCCGGGCAGGAATTTAAACAGGTTGGTAAAGTGCAGGAAATACATGCCTTTGGCTTTGGCAAAGCAGCACCGGCAAGTAATTACCCTGCTTTATATTTAGTAGGAACAATAGACGGCGTGGACGGCATTTTCCGTTCCGACAACAAAGGCGAAAACTGGGTGCGCATCAACGACGACCAGCACCGCTGGGGCCTGGTATTACAAATAACCGGCGATCCTAAAAAATACGGGCGCGTGTACGTAGGCACCCATGGCCGGGGAATATTTTATGGAGATATTAATTAACCGCACTATCGCTATTATCCGGGCTACCATTACTTCCTTTAATAACATCGTGAAGAAATCCTCTTTTCTTAATGGCTCCAATTCTGTAGAAACTCACCTGATTTAACCTACGGCTTACAGTAAAATACCAGGGTTAATAAATTTAATTTTTGATTAATCGGCTTATTAACCCATTTTTTAATAGCCCGCTGTTAATCTTGTGTTATCATCTGCCACTTTTTATAACCACATCTGCCTATGAATAACAAAAGAATATACCTGTGGCTTTGCCATGTTTTCACCATTTCCCTATTTTAATAAACCAATTAACCACTTATGCTTACCTACTTTACTATGAAAAAACTTGCCTTAATTTTATTGGTCGCGGCGATCGGCTATAATAGCTGTAAGAAGAACCAAGTCGCCCCTCAAAAGCCATCAACCCCAACAACTAAAACCGATTCCACGCAAAGCTTTACTTCCGCCGATGCCGACACCGCCTACGCGGCTTTTAACCAGTATTTCTACAACCCCTCAACCAAACTTTATTATAACGCTACCGATCACAGCGGTATTGGCGCCATATGGACGCAGGCCATTTTCTGGGATATGGCCATGGATGTGTATGACCGCACAAAAGCGACATCACAAATGACCATGATCACCGATATCCATGCCGGGGCCGTCAGTCAATACGATAACTTCAATTGGAACGACACCACTACCTGGTTTATTTATGACGATATGATGTGGTGGATAACCGCCCTGGCACGCGCCAACCAGCTTACCGGAAACGCCCAATACCTGCAGGAATCGGAAGCCGGGTTCACCCGTGTATGGAACGGCTCCTACGATCCGATCGAGGGCGGCATGTTTTGGGATTTTCAGCATAGCGGCAAAAACGCCTGTATTAACTATCCTACCGTGATTGCCGCGGTGCGCTTGTACCAGATAACACACGATACCAGTTATCTTTCAAAAGCCAAATCTATCTACGCCTGGGCAAAGGCTAACCTTGCTAACCCGCAAAACGGCGAAATTGCCGACCATAAGATCGGCGACAACCCTCCCGGCTACCAGGATTATACTTACAACCAGGGCACTGCAATCGGCGCTGCCGTGATGCTGTACGAGGTGACCAACGATGCAGGCTATATTACCGATGCCAAACTATATGCCGATTATACCGAAAACAGCATGTGCACCAACGGCATCCTGCCGGCGGAAGGAGATTTTAACGAACAGGGTGTAATGAAGGCCATCTTCGCACAATACATTATGATGCTGATTAAAGACGGTAACCAGCCACAGTATTTACCCTGGATAGTAAACAACATTAAAACCGGCTGGAACAACCGCGACAAGGCCCGCAACCTTACCTGGCGCAACTATGCCCTGCCGGCCGTTACCGGCACTGAACAGTCATACGAGGCCAGCAGTATTCCTACTTTTATGCAGGTTTGCCCGGCGCAATAAGTTTATAGGCACCGGTTTGCTCTAAAAAGTAAAAGCCATCCGTTGTTTGCGGATGGCTTTCTGCTTTAATTTTTAACTACCGCTTATGCTGTAGCAACTTTGTTCACTGTTTTAGTCAGGCGAAATGCTGCAAGCAAATAATAGAAGGCGCCAAAAGCGGCATATCCTGCCAAACTTGTAATTCCCTTTGTAGGGTCGTGTGCCAGAATGATAAAAGAAGTGCCGCCTATGATAGATTGGGCGCCACTGATGATCATCGGCCATTGACCTTCTAAATGTTTCCTGCGTCGTAACCCTAATACCAGTTGGATTAACCCCGTTCCAATTGCCCAGGTGCCAAAAACCATCAAAGTTTCAGGGATGCCTTTTTGTAAAGCAATACCTACGGCTACGGTGGTGATGCCGCTGATCACTGCATTTACATATTGCGGTGTTTTAGAGGGACTGCTATGATTGGCGCGGATGTCGAGGAAAGTGCCTATTACATCCCAGGCAGGATAAATGATTAGCAAAACGCCGGCAATAACCATAGATGTTTTTGCAAAAAGGAAGATACTAATAACCCAGGTTACCGAAAAGGCGGCGCGTATGAAATAAAGTTTACGTAATGATCTGGCAGTTTCAACGGACTGTCCGGTTACTGCTGCTTGTGTATTTGCTGTCATGATTTAATTTTAAGTGCTTTTTGTATTCCAAAGGTCTGCTGTATTGCCTGGCAGGTTTTTAACTTAAGTTAAAATGACGGCTGAAAATTACTCCAGGATTGCAATTCTGTTGCTACTGAATCTTCACTTTGCATTGGCGATTCATTTGTTAACTTAAGTTAAAATTCCGGACGCAAATAATACCGAGTTTTGCCGGGTTTGAGTTGCACTAAAGAATTATAAAATGACCGACAGGAACGATATTGTATTTCAGCATTTAAGAGATTTTGCCGCATTGAGCGATAAAGATATTAGTGACAGCCAGCCATTTTGGAAAGCGCGAAAGATAAATAAAGGGGATTTTTTTAATATGCAAAGCATGGTTTGCAATGATCTCGGGCTGATCGTCAAAGGTATATTCCGGATCTATTATCATGACCCGGCCACTGAGGAAGACAAGAATATTTTCTTTTTCTCTGAAAACCAATTTGTTGTTTCTTTCAGGAGCTTCATATCACGCAACCCTTGCTGGTATTTTATTGAAGCGATGGAAGATTCGGAAATCTTTTTCATTTCTTATCAAAACCTCAACGGTCTTTATCAAACCCATCCCAACTGGGGGAAATTCGGCAGGTTGCTGGCCGAATTGTTTTTTTCCGTTGCACAAACGCGTACCGAAGAATTCATTTTTTTCTCGCATGAGCAACGCTATACCAGGCTACTTGAAGAGCATCCGGACATTGTGGAGCGTATATCCGCTTATCATATCGCATCGTATCTTGGTATTACAAACCCCTCGCTGAGCCGCATAAGGAAGCGTATTGAAAGAAAAAAGGCTGAATAAGCTGTAAATTTCGGGCTTAAACAATAAAAACCATCCGTTGGCTAACAGATGGCTTTTCAATTCAAAAGCAAAAACACAAAATTACCAGTCGTGGTAACCTTAAATTATTAATCCAGGTACGACCGCAAAGCTCTTGAACGCGAGCTTCCGCGAAGCCGTGACAGCGCCTTGTCTTTTATCTGTCTTACCCGCTCGCGGGTAAGGTTATATTTTTCGCCTATCTCTTCCAGGCTATGCGCGTGTTGGTTGCCCAGGCCGAAAAACATTTCCAGTATCGCTCTTTCCTTTTCGCCAAGTACACGCATGGTATCGGCCATCTCGATGTGAAGCGATTCGGTCATCATATCCCTATCCGTACCCGGCTCACCGCTTTTTAATACATCAAGTAAAGTGTTATTTTCCTCGCTGTTAAAAGGCGTATCGTATGATAAATGACCGCGGGAGTTGGACATTGAATTAGTAACCTTTTCCACGCTCGATTCCAGCTCTTCTGCAATTTCTTCAGGTGTCGGCTCCCTTTCATACACTTGTTCCAGCCTGGAGGCGGCTTTGTTTATTTTTGAAATATCTCCTACCTGGTTAAGCGGCAGCCTCACCATCCTGGAGTTCTCGCCAATGGCAGACATGATGGATTGACGTATCCACCATACCGCATAGCTGATAAATTTAAAGCCTTTGGTTTCGTCAAAACGTTTTGCTGCTTTAACCAGGCCAAGGTTGCCTTCATTGATCAGGTCGCCGAGTGACATGCCTGAGCTTTGGTATTGTTTTGCAACAGAAACAACGAACCGCAGGTTAGCTGTAGTCAGTTTTTCCAAAGCAGCCTGGTCGCCCTGCCTGATCTTTTGTGTCAGCACCACTTCTTCCTGTGGCGTAACCATTGGAAGCTTCGCGATATCCGACAAATACTTTTCCAATGATGGCGTCTCACGATTGGTGATCGACTGACTTATTTTAAGTTGTCTCATATATAAAAAATCTCTTTTTTAAGGTGAATGATAAAGATCCAGGGCCTTAGAATGTGCGATAAGCGAACGATTCTTGAATGAATAACAGCGACTTGCCGGTGCTTGCCAAAGAAAGGATTTGTAAAAATCTTTAACGCACAAAGATAAGCATAATAGCGAAAAGTAATGTTAACTGGATGTCAAGAAGAGAACAGAATACTTTTTTGTTGAGGATCACTGGATCTAAATAGCTCCATAGGTGGATATGTAAATCCCTACAACGTTATCGTATCTATTTCGCCTGTATCAATGTTATTACAGCCTGCAAATCATCCAATTAACTAATTTGCATTCTTAAAACGCCTCCTAAAAAACTACTATATGGTTCTGATGTTGCTTAAATCCATAAAACGGCTTTTGTTACTGTCATTATTGCTGATCGCCGCTATTGATCTGCAAGCTCAGCAAAAGATCGCCAAATGGGGTATCTATGAAGTAACATTAAAAGGCCCGGCTAACGGAAATCCTTTTATAGATACATGGCTGAGCGCCGAATTCAGGCATGGCGATAAAATATTTCACCCGGACGGCTTTTATGATGGTAATGGAATTTATAAGGTACGCTTTATGCCCGACGAGGAAGGTACGTGGACTTATACAACGACAAGCAATAAGGACGCGCTTAACAAACAAACGGGTGAATTTATTTGCACCGCTGCGGACGCGAAAGTACACGGACCTGTAAGGGTACGAAACCAGTTTCATTTTGGATATGCCGATGGTACACCTTTTTATCCCTTCGGCACAACTATTTATGAATGGGCTTTCCAGGATGCAGAAACCAAGCAAAACACTATCCAAACACTCAGCGCCTCTCCGTTCAATAAAGTACGGATGCTGGCCATAGCGCCTTACAGCGCAACCTATACGCAAGGTGTGGGTAAATTAAATACGTTACCGTTTGTCGGAACGTCAAAAGAAAATTTTGACTTTACACGTTTCAATCCTGAATATTTTAAATCGCTGGAGGAGGACATTAAACAACTCGGCGATATTGGCGTAGAAGCCGATTTCATCCTGTTCAGGCCTTATGACAGGGGTAAGTGGGGATTTGATATGATGGCCGACTCAACCAATATTCTTTATCTTAAATACATGGTGGCCAGGTTTGCGGCTTATCATAACATTTGGTGGAGCATGTGTAATGAAAACAGCTTCATTAAACATCTAACCGATGCAGATTGGGACAGTTACTTCCAGGTTGTACAAAAGGCCGACCCATATAACCATCTGCGATCCATACACAATGCCGATAGGCTGTATGATTATACAAAACCATGGGTTACCCATGTAAGCCTTCAATATTATAATGTAGTAAAAAGCCCCTGGGGTACATCGCTCCTGCGCGATATTTATAAAAAGCCCATTGTTAATGATGAAATTAATTACGAGGGCAACATTTCTAAAAGATGGGGACAACTGAGCGCGCAGGAAATGACCTTCCGCTTTTGGAATGCTTATATCGGGTGCGGATACGCAACGCATGGCGAAGCACTGTCGGGAGGCTGGATAGGAAAAGGCGGGAAACTGGTTGGAGAAAGCCCTGCGAGGATCGCATTTTTGAGAAAGATAATCGAAACAGGGCCTTCTGAAGGAATGGAGCCTATAGACCATTATTATACGCCGAATATAGCAGGGAAGTACGGCGAATATTATCTTATTTATTTTGGAGAAGACAAGCCGTCAAAATGGACATTCTCCTTACCAAAAAGCGGGATGACGGAAGGGCTGAAATTCAAGGCCGAAGTAATTGATACCTGGAACATGACCATAACGCCCGTAAACCAGGTATTCGAAGTAAAGAAAAATGACGAATATACTTTCACCGACAAGCAATCGGCAGCTATAACCTTGCCCGGCAAACCCTACATGGCTATTCGCATCCGCCTGGTGCCAGACGCGGCATCAAAAGGGCCGAAAACTAATAATAAAGGTGACGAATTGCAGTAATACGATAAAATCAATTATGAAAATGATCTATCATTTCCCAAAAGTTATTTTAACCATTATAATTTGCTTTATGATGAGCTGGGTGAATGCCCAGGATCTGCAGGCCGATAACATGCTGCTTTTTCAGCGTGACAATGGCGGCTGGTTCAAGCAGTTTCATGAGAAGCCCTTTAGTTACAATGTAGTGTTCGCCCCTGTCGATAAGGAAGCCATTGCGGCCGAGGTTAAAGAAGGCGCAGCCACGATAGACAATGACGCCACGAATAAAGAGATCAGGTACCTGGTTAATATTTACAAAACAGTAAGCAATCCCCGGTATTTGGCGGCTGCGGAAAAAGGTATCCGCTATTTATTGCAATCGCAGTACGCAAATGGTGGATTCCCCCAATATTATCCCGACAGAGGCTTGTACCGTAACGAGATCACTTATAATGATAACGCAATGATCAATACCCTTAATGTGCTAAGGGACGTTGCATTGCACCAAAACGGCTTTGAGATAGTTGATCAACAATTGGTAGCGCCTTGTGCCGCTGCCGTAAGTAAAGGTGTGGATTGCATTTTAAAAACACAGATAAAGGTAGATGGTAAGCTTACCGCGTGGTGCCAGCAATACAACGAAAAAACGCTGGAGCCGGCCAAAGCCAGGGCTTACGAACTGCCGTCCATCAGCGGTGCTGAAAGTGTGGGTATTATTGAATTTTTGATCAGTCAGCCTGCGCAAACGCCGGAAACCAGGCGTGCAATTACAGCAGCAGTAGCATGGCTGAACGCCGTCAAGATCACCGGGTATAAATTTGTAATAAATGTACCCGATGTAAACGCCCCCGAGGGAAAAGACCGCAGGTTGCTGCCGGATAGCAATTCGACGGTTTGGGCAAGGTTTTACGAAATAGGCACTAACCGGCCTTTCTTTTGCGACCGTGACGGTATTAAGAAATATGACCTGAGAGAACTGAGCTACGAGCGGCGCGACAATTATGGCTGGTATGGAACCTGGCCAAAAAAATTATTGGAAAACGATTATCCTGCCTGGCTCAAAAAACAAAACTAAATGCGTTACCGATCTATTTGTTGGCTTTGGTAAAATATTGGTAGCTTTACATAAACCGCGAACGCAATTTAGGGTAGCCTTCAAGCGTTAACTTTCGGCGGTCCTGATAAATTAATATTTTAATTGAAAACCTTTAAATCGCCTATTAGTAAATAGGCCTATAAAAAATTACTATAATTTTCTCCATTGGCAATCAATTAAACCAATCGTATGTTACAGAAGGAGTATTTATTTTAGCTGTCTATATTATATATGTCAACATTGTTTATCGGAGGCCTCTCTCCCGCTACTGAAGAAATTGAAATTGCCAAGCTAATAATGCCTTTCGGCCAGATCAATACCATCAAAATCGTAAGGGATAAGCTATCAGGAAAATCCAAGGGGTTTGCCTTTGTGGAAATGCAAAAAGACGACGAAGCGGAAGAAGCGTCAATTCAGTTGGATGGCGAAGTTTGGCAGGAAAACAAGCTGACTGTTAAAATACAGATTGAACAACCAAAAAGGCCGGTTAAACCATTCTTTAAAAGCAAACCGTTCACGAGCGGGAATTACGTTAAGGTTGGGCCTAAAGACAGCCAGGAAAAGCACAAGCGTCCGCGCCGGTAGGTGGATTAACCGCTACCATATCAAGCACGAGCGACCGGGAAAGCCGCCTAAAAATAAACCCATCCCGGTTTCTCATAATAGCCTTACTTTCTGCCCGGGGTTAACCTTTCCTATTAGGAATAATTTGCCTCACCTAAAAATATATCATTATCTTTATAATGACATATATATCCTATACCTTTTAGAAAACCACCTATCTTATGGCAAATCAGCTTTATACCAAACTGCTTAGAAGATTTGGAACGCTCCCTACCGGAAGGGAGAAACGCCAATACATGCAAACCCAACAAGTAGAACTTTCCTCGCAGGTAAATAACCTGTTTGAAGAAAAACTCGCTCCGGATACTCAAAAGAGCATCATTGTGGTAGGTGCCGGTTTTGCGGGGCTGTCAGCGGCGTATTACCTGGCTAAACAAGGTCATAAAGTAAGCGTAATGGAAGCAAGCAACCGGATAGGCGGTAGGGTGCTTAGCGATAGGGGTAATTTTGCCAAAGGACAAATTATAGAATTTGGTGCTGAGCTGATCGGCTCAAATCATCCGCAATGGATAGGTCTTGCAAAGGAGTTTGGGCTAAGTTTCGATGTAGTGACCGGTGAAGATATGTTTGAAGGTGCTGGTCTGACGGAACCTTTAATCATCAACGGCAAACCAGTCTCAGAGGATGAAGCCCACAGCCTCTTTCTGAACATGAAACCCGTGCTTGACGCACTCACCATTAAATCAAAGCCCATAATTTGGGATAGCCCGTGGAACAGCCCCAATGCTGCTGAGCTTGATAACCAGTCACTTTATGCGTGGTTCATTAAGCAGATATCAGGCATGCCTATCCCTGTAGAAGATAAAAACCTGCTGATCTCAGCATTGGTGGCTGATTTTGAAAACAATAATGTAGTTGCCTGTGATAAACAAAGCCTGCTTGCTGTGCTTGCCCAGATCAAGGCGGGAGGCGAAGACCTATACTGGTCAATGACTGAGGTTTTCCGCTGCAGTGGTGGAAATGACCTTTTAGCGACCAGATTATGTGAGGATAAACGTTTCGAGCTGCTACTTAATAATCCTGTAGAAGAAATCGATATGCAGGATGCAAACATGGTAATCGTTCGTACAAAAACTGCGGTGCACCAGGCAGACTATGTTGTACTCGCAACGCCTCCCACGGTATGGGGCAAAATTAAAATGGATAGAACAATTTTCAATCTTGCAGGCCAGCAGGGGCCCGCGGTTAAATTTATGAGTGCTGTTACCAGTCGTTTTTGGATTAAAAATGGAGTAGCTCCTTCCGGTCTGTGCGGGGGCTTGGGAATGAGCTGGGAAGCCAGCGATAACCAGGCGGAGCTGGGTGATAAACGTTTCGGTTTATCCTGCTTTGCAGGTGGTTCTTTTGCAGATAATATACTAAAGAAAGGACAGGATGAAAGAGAGAAGTATTATAGTGATGAACTCGAAAAAATATTTAAGGGCTATATTGCCGCACGACAGAATAAACATTTTCAATCCTGGCCTGCAGTGGAGTGGATCATGACCGGCTATTCTTTTCCGGCATTGAATGAAGTTGTCAATAAAATTAAGCCTTTGAACGAGCCTTACAAAAGGATGTACTTTGCAGGTGAGCATACCTGCGCAGGATTTTGGGGATATATGGAGGGTGCACTGCGATCTGGCATGCTAGCTGCAGAAAGAATTCAAAAGGCTATAGCTGAAAGCGAATAGTGATTAAAAATTCTTTTGCTGAAAAATAACAAAGCCGGTTCGATAGCCCTGAACAAAAAAGAGGTACCGCTAACCAGGCGGTACCTCAATCTATATAAACTAACCAAAACCAGGCAGTATTTGGATCCTGCCTATCAGACCTTTAATTTCTTTACTGTAATTATTTTAATTACGCCGTTCACCCTTACTTTAACCTTTCGCTGGTAAGGGGAGAATATCTCGAAATCGACTATTTTGCCGTCGCGCCACTTCATGTTTACAGTGTAGTTCCCTTGTGCCTTTAGGCCTTTTACTTCCCCGGTTTCTTTCCAGGCAGCAGGTAAAGCAGGCAGCAGGTCAATGAAGCCCGCATGGCTCTGTATCAGCATTTCAGCGATCGCAGCAGTTCCGCCGCAATTACCATCAAGCTGAAATGGCGGCCCGGCCGATAAAAGGTTGGGGTATACCCCACCTCCGGCGCCGTAATTAATTTCTGTTTTCCGCGTCATCCGCATCAGGTCTTTATACAATTTAAAAGCTCGGTCACCGTCGTGAAGCCTTGCCCAAAAAAGCATTTTGTAAGCGAGCGACCAACTGGTACCGTCATCGCCCCTGGCTTCGAGGGTTTTTTTGCTGGCCTCTGCCAGTTCGGGCGTGGTTTCAGGCGTTATCAGCGAAGCAGGATATAAACCATATAAATGAGAAATATGCCGGTGATGAGGTTCTGTTTCTTTGTAGTCTTCCAGCCATTCCATTAGTCTTCCGTCCTTTGCCACCTGTCCTGCAGGGGGGATCTGTGCCAATCTGCCTGCCAGGTATTTCAGGAAATCAGGATCCTGGTTCAACTCTTTTGCAGCAAAGATCACGTTGCTGAACAGCTCCCTGATGATCTGATTATCAATTGTGGGGCCCATGCAAATACTGGCTACGTGCCCATTAGGCATGTAAAAAGCATTTTCGGGCGATGAAGAAGGTGAAGTGACCAGCCATCCTGTTTGGGGATCTTTAATCAGCAGGCTGTTGTAAAACTGGGCCGCTCCTTTAATTATGGGATAGATCTCCCTCAGGTAGTTTTTATCCTGGGTAAATAAGTAATGCCGCCAAAGGTTATTAGACAGCCAGCCCGGGCCTACCTTGGTACTACCCCAGTTGGCCGATTCTCCCGGCTCGGTAAATCCCCACACATTAACGATCACATGCGCTATCCAGCCATCCGCATTGTAATACGCTTTGGCGGTGCGATGACCATTTTTCATCAGGCCCCTGACGAATTCTGTAAGCGGCAGGTCAAGTTCCGGGAGGTTGGCTACTTCCACCGGCCAGTGGCACATTTGCAAGTTGAGGTCGACGTGATAATCGCTGTTCCAGGGGGTTTGCACCTGGTTCGCCCACAGCCCCTGCAGGTTTGGTGGCAGCAAGCCAACGCGGATAGTGCTGATGAGCAGGTACCGGCCGAATTGAAAAAAAAGCGCGGGTAAACCGGTATCCGATTGCGGGCCCTGTTGAAATTGCGTCAGCCTTTGGTCGGTGGTCAGGCTGTCAGCAGCGGTCGTTCCCAGCGTAATGCTGACACGGTTAAACAGCCGCTGATAATTTTTAATATGCGCCTGCTTTTGCGATACATAGGTTTTGGCGAGCGCCGATGCCATAATTGTCTTCGCATGCAGTTTATAACCGGCATCTTTATAGTCAGTTTTGGCGGAAACATACAGGATCACTTCAGTAGCGTTATGTATTTCTATCTGTTTACTCCCGTATGATAGCTTGCCGTCCTTTACACTGGCTTTTACAAGCCCGTAATAACGCATTCCGCCGCCGCCGTGGCCATTATCCAGTTGTCCTTCTATTTCCAGACCGGCATTACCCGCCGTAGTGGCGAACCGTTCGGGCCGGTCTATTGAAACGTTTAGGCTGATCTGTCCGGGCTTATCAGCGGTGATCCGGATAACATCAATATCGGTGCCGAAACCGGTAAAATATTCCCGGGTGTAATGTGTACCATTTACGGTGTAAGAACAACGTGCTACAGCGTCTTTTAACAACAGCTCGCGTTTATAGTTCACCGCATCGGGCGTATTGGTGTTAGAACCGGGATACGAGAATTGCAAATGCAGATTGGCCAGTATCTGGTAGCTGCCAAATGGTTCTTTCGCACCGTTGCCATTCCCGGACCCTGCCCCCCGGCAAATAAAGTCCCGGTTGACGATGGCTTGCGCCTCGTCATTTTTACCTTCAAGTAACAGCTGTCTCACCTGGGGCAGGCTTTTATAGGCGTTATAGTTATTTGCGTCCTGTGGCGACCCGGACCATAGGGTAATATCGTTCAGCACGATATTTTCGTCGGTTACGCTGCCGTCAGGCATCATGCCGAGCCTTCCGTTGCCAAGCGGCAGCGTCTCTTCCCACTGGCGTGCCGGCTTATCATACCATAGCCTTAAATTTTTGTCCTGGCCAAAACAAACCGATACGGCAAGGATGCTGTATAACAGCACACTGTAAATTATCCCCTTCATTATCTTTTTATAATATTGTTTAATATGCTAATCTTCGGCAATGATCGCCCTATCCAAATGAACATAACCGCCATCCACATGCATGAGCTGGCCGGTGGTATGACTGGATCTTGGAGACAGCAGGAAGACAACCATATTGGCAATTTCCTCCGGCGTGGTCATCCTTTTGCCCAGCGGTATCTTTCGGGTGATAGACTTCAGTTTTCTTTCACTGTCCGGCAGCGTGCTTATCCAGCTTTCATACATCGGCGTCCAGCACTCCGATACAATAACGGCATTCGCCCGGATACCATACGGGAGCAATTCAACCGCCCACTCTCTTGTCAGTGAGTTTCGTCCGCCATTGGCCGCAGCGTAAGCTGACGTGTTGCCCTGGCCTGTTTCGGCGGTTTTGGAGCTGATGTTGACAATGGCCGCACCTTCCGCCAGTTTAAGTAATGGCAAGGCATAATGTGCGAGCAGGTAGTAGTGCACCAGGTTCCTGTGCAGGCTTTGCATAAATTGCACATAATCGCCCTTTTCCAGGCCGACACCGTCATTCACACCGGCATTATTTACCAGTCCGTCTATACGGCCATATTTGGCAATAACCGTATCAATTGCCAGCTTGCACTCTTCCGGGATGGTCAGCTCGGCAGTTACCTGGAAAGCGTCCCCTCCCGTAGCCTTAACCTCGGCAACGACTGCTTCATTATCATTCACGTGATGGCCAATGATCACCGGGATGGCTCCCTCTTTAGCAAGCGTTGTAACTATTGCTTTGCCAATACCCCTGGCGCCGCCGCTTACAATAATAACTTTATCTGTTAGTTCAAGATTCATATTATATTTTTTACAGGTTATAGAATTTTATGGCATTCCCTCCCCAGAAATTTATTTTCTGGTCAGATGATAACATGTCGGACGTGTAAAGGTCAAGCAGTTCAGCCCATTGCCGGTAAGATGCCGCGATCAGGCAGACCGGCCAGTCAGAGCCGAACATGAGCCGGTCAGGTCCAAAAGCGTCAAATACGACGTCGAGGTATGGGATCAATCCCGTCGGTGTCCAGCTTTGTATATCTGCTTCGGTGACCATCCCCGATACTTTACAAAACACATTCGGCGATTCGGCGATTGTCCGGATGTCTTTTTCCCACTCCTTTATTTTCCCCGCTTTGATCAGCGGTTTAGCAAGATGATCGACGACCATAGGCTGTTCAGGAAAGTCATTGACAAATTCGATCGCATATTTCAAATGCTTCGGATAAATCAGGACATCATAGGTAAAGCCATGTTGCCGGAGTGCTTTGATCCCCCTTTTGAAATCAGGATGTAACATATGCCTATCGTCCGGCTCAGACTGGAGTATGTGTCGGAAGCCTTTCAACTTCCTGTTCAAGCTCAGTTTTTCCAACCTTTCGTTTATATCATCCGCTTTGAGGTCCACCCATCCGACGACCCCTTTTATAAATCCATTGACTGCCGCCAGCTCTAACAAAAACTCCGTTTCTGCATCGGTTTGTGCCACTTGCACAGTCACGCAGCCATCAATACCCAACCCCTGTACCGCCGCATAGAGATCATCCGGCATAAAATCGCGCCTAATGGCGGTCATCTCCTGGGTCATCCAGGAATCTTTCTTGGGATGATAATACCAGAAATGCTGGTGCGAATCAATTCTTTGCATATAGTTTGACTTTTTGTTTTGGAACACCCAGGACATCGATACCTGGTTCAATAAGGTCGCCTTCTTTCAAATATACCGGTTCGGGCTTCATATCCATTTCAACACCTGCAGCTTATGTTTCTTTGTTGTTTATGTTTTAGCGAAATTTAACAGTCACTCCAACATTAACCACATAATCGGCAAATGCCGCATCGCCATGAGTATATACGCCCGTTAGTTCGGTTTGACGGATATCCGGAACGCTTTGTGTACGGTCGCGGATGATCGCTATCGGCACATAAGCATAAAAAGCAATGTTTTTGATGCTGTAGGTTATACCCGGTTCAGCCGATAAGATCTTTCCAGACCTCCTGAAGCCGTCACTGCTGCCAAAAAGGTCGCGCACTGGGAGGCAATCATCGCGTAAGCCGGCCGAGAAGTTAAAGCGGTTCACTGCCAGGTCTGCGCCAAAACGGATCAGGTATTGGTCGGGTACGCTCAGCACGTCCCCGGTTGTAGCAATCGTGGTCGCTGATGCCGGGGTGGAAGAGCGCAGCGTTCCGTTCACATCCCTTGGATTTGCCAGGTAAAAAAAGTTACCGTAGAAGCCGAATTTGTGTGTGAAATTGTAGTAAGCATTCACATCGGCAATCACGCCGGTGCCGCCATCACCCAATTGAATAGACTGGTCAACCGGACCAAGCGCGCGGCTGTTGGTTGCTGAATTATAAAAATAATCCTGGTAGTTATAAGACCCTGTAGCGAACTTGAGGCCCATGCCCACCTGGATATTTCCATGCGTAGCTTTTGCCGGGTTAAACAGCCAGTACAGGCCGGTCGCGCTGATATCGCCAAGTCCCGCCGAGTGTGTGCTAAACCTTGAGCCGCCGCTTAACTGTGAACGGCTGTTATCCGCAAAAGGCAGGTCTACCGATAACGACCACCTGTCGTTAAATACGCGGGTGAATGTTTCATCCGTGGTTACCACTTTATTGATGACGTTGTTATGCAAAGCGAAACGCTGATACTGTTCCTGTTTGCCAATAAAGTGGCGGAAGGATTTGTAATAACGGTCGTTATTGTTAAACAGCCAGTAGCCGCCGGATGATGAAGTAGTGCTGTCGGGGCGTTCGGCCATAGCGCATATCCCTCCCGTGCTGCGGATAGCCACACAGCCCTGCGCCGCCGCTTTTTGAGCGATTGAAAATAATATGAATAGTGCAAAAAGAGTTTTTATAGAAGTTTTCATGTTTAAGTTCGAATTGAGTGGGTTTGTGTTAATGGTTTCAATAATCATTGATTGTATTCCAGTATCAAAAAATCCTAAGTGTGTTATGGCTGTTACCTAAACCGGTTGATATTTATATTCAATACCGCCTGGCGCGCTAATGCCCCAATCTCCTTAAGTGCATCATTGGCTGCTATCTGTTTTTTTTATAACCCATTGTCCGACCTGATCCCCCTGTAGTTGTCCTTCTTCAATCGCGTCTTTAAAATGGATCCCACCCCAGAACCTGGACATCGCTGCTTCGTTAGCGGCCTGGCGAAATGAAGAAAATGTGCGCGGGCGGATACCATAGGCAATTTCAACATTATCGGTATAGTGGAATTTATCCCCTAAAAAATACGTCAGGATAACGGCCGACGTGGTGGAAATAACAGAATGCCCGCTGATATATTCCGGGAATGGCGGAGTTTGCAAAAGTGGTTTCCAATTCGGGTCGATATATTTATGTATGGCTGTTTCCGGGCGTATTCTGTTCGTTTTATATTTGTCATCCCAGCAGCAGATGAAAGAATCCATCAAACCAATTGCGACCGAAGTAGTAATTTGCATGGCTTTTGTAAAAGGAACATTAGCCTGCCGGCAGGCAATCGCTGTAATACCCATCCAATGCGCTCCCGGTGATATCTTTTTTAACCCGATAAGCATGTGCCCATTGTTTTGAACCGCAAAGGGGTTACAATCCCAGAATCCCGCTATCTCCTTATGCTCGTCTGTCAGCTCAGCGCCCCCGGCTTTGTAAACAAGCAGCATATACCGGTAAAACAATGAATTTTTCCCGATGGAAAATGGCGCAGGCGCCTGCGGCAAAAATTGTGAGGCGGAATCAAGTGTAAATGGCCTTATGGTGTTGAAATATGGTTCAACAGCAGCCATATAAACCGGGGGTGTCGGGTCCCAGCTGCCTGGTTTTTTCAGTGGAGTGTATCGTGTATAGTTGCTGATCCGGTTATAGCGGTCCTTTTTTGCGTATGCCAGAATTTGTTTGCTGATAAAAGTCGCGTAACTCAGCGAGCTGTCAATCAGCTTCCTGCGAAAACCGGTCTGTTCGCATGAATCCATGAAACGCTGTTCATAATCATGCATTAATTTCCCTGAAGGCTGCAGCTTCCCGGCAGTTTCCATCATTGCTAAAACCGCACTCATCGAAGGATCGTAACCGCTGCAATACCCAGGTTTTACGATTACAGGGTAGCCGTTCAATCTGCCGTGCATCCTTTTTAAGGAATGATCATTTTCCGAAACGACCTCGTAGCCTGCCAGGCAGGCGTAGGCAAAAAAGCGTGACGCCAAAGGTGGATTGGTAACATCATGGATCATAATTGCGGACATTTCCTTTGTCACACGGCCGATCTCTGATCCAGGTAACTGAGGATGGGTGTCATTACAGGCGGTGAATACAGCCAGAGAGAATAATAAACAGAAGCCTGTTGTTAAAAAAGTTTTCATTTTATTGTCCCCCTGGTTTATATGCGAGGACGCTCCCCTGATTGATGCCAAATAACAATTTATTACCCAGCTGAATGACACTTCTCACATCGCCTTTTATTTTAAAGCCCGACTGCCACTGCGGGATATAAGAAAAATGCCCCTTCCCATCGCCTTTTAGCAGTACGCCATAATTTGCGTCGTACTTTCCAAAACGCAGGCGCGCTTTGTTTATATTTCCGCATACCAGGAGGTCCTGCCTGCCATCGTGATCGTAATCCAGCGCTGTAATAGTAAAAACAGGTGAGTTTTGGGCCTCATTGGGCAAAGGGACCGCGTTTAGTTTACCGGTATGATCGCTGACAAGGGCTATCGACTTAAAACAGTTTGCCTGAAGATGACCGGCTCCTTTTAATTCTTCCGGCGTAAAAATTTGTGCCAGGGTTGCATTCGCGAAAGTTTCATAATCCGTGAAACGGGTCCGCATCATACTTATCTGATCCAATAACTCATCACGAGTGAAATACGGATAGCTCTTGTGCTGAATATAAAAGCAGAGGATCGGATCAACTGCGCCGTTATCGTCAAAATCTTTAAAATACATTTCTGCGGGTTCTGCATCCGAAGCTTTGCACTGGGTATTTTCTCCCTGGTTACCAAGAACAAAGTCCGGGTGGCCGTCCTGGTTTAAATCGACTGATACAATGGTATTCCACCAACCGGAAAGTTTCCCGGGAAGATACCGGCTGGTTTGATCAACCAATTTGCCATTAACATTCATAAAGATGGTGACCGGCAGCCATTCGCCGACTAAAATCAGGTCGGGTTTTCCGTCCGCGTTCAGGTCTGTCCAGCAAGCATCGCTAACCATACCAATCCGTTGCAATGCCGGTGCAAGTTGCGAGGTTTTATTTTTGAAATGCCCTTTCCCGTCATTGATCAGCAGGAAGCTTTCCGGCGTCTCAGGATACCTTCCGGGTATTACCCGGCCGCCAACAAATAAATCAGGGAAGCCATCACCATTGATGTCGGCAACCTTTACACAACCTTTACTGCTCAGCATTGCGGGAAGAGCATCATTTGATCTCGTAAAGTGCCCTTTCCCGTCGTTCAGGTATAGCCTGTCCTGTAATAAGGGATCAGTCGCCGCCAGGTTATCATAGCCGCCTGAGCAAACATACAGATCGGGATGCCCGTCTCCGTTCGCGTCGAAAAACACAGCCTGGCGGTCTGTAAATTTCTTATCGTCCTCAAATGCCGGCTCTTTTACACGGACAAAACCGCCGCCTTTCTGCTGAATGTAAAGCTGTCCGGCCTGGCCATAGCCGCCCCCAATATAAATGTCTTCCAATCCGTCGCCGTTTACGTCGCCTTTAACCATACAGGGTGTTGAAAAAGACATGGGATTAACCATCAGCGGCTGACGTTTAAAATCATTTATGTTACTGGTTGCCTGGCTGTAAGACAAGGGGGATTTTACCGCTATGTAAATTGGCTTAACAACAGCAGGATGAACCGGTATGTTCCGTGCATCTGCTTCGTTTAAGGTAAGTACGCGGTCAGCGCTGATATTGGTCAGCAACTGCCTTTTGCCGCGTTCCCAAACCACGAGCAAAGAATCAATCTTTCTGATCTTTCCAAGGCCGAAATGAATAACAGGACTGACACAAGATTGGTAACCTCTGGAAGGCATCTGCTGCTGAAATTGTTTGCCATCCTTACTGTAAATTGTAATTTTTGCGCCTATACCCTCCGTATTTTTATCAGCGCCATTTAATTTGATGTCGAGAAAATGGTGACCGGTTTTTAGCGTATCCGTTTTATTTTCATAAATAAAGGCTGGCTGGTTGATGTTATTTACAACAAGGTCGAGATCGCCGTCATTATCAAGATCGGCATATACTGCGCCGTTACTGTTGGAGGGCGTTGAAATCCCCCAGGCTGTGCTTGTATTTTCAAAAATTGTTCCGCCTGTATTCTTAAAGAAATAACTTTTTACATTGGTTGAAGGCATTTTATTCAGCAGTTGTACAATCTGCTCCTTACGAACATTCGGGCCCAAAGCGCTCAGAAAATCATTCCGGTATTTCACAAAATCATTATTGGTGATATCATGGAGAAGACCATTGCTAACAAAAAGATCTTTCCATCCGTCATTATCAAAATCCGCGAAGAGCGGCGCCCAGCTCCAGTCCGTATTTGAAATTCCCGCCAATTGACCTATTTCGGAAAATGTGCCGTTACCATTGTTCAACTGTAGCATGTTCCGCATATACTGGTAGTAAAACCCGACCCTGAGGTTTTGGTCAAACAATTCGTAATTATCCGGATTGAACAGGTTTTTTTGCCGCAGGTTACTTTCCGGCAGCATATCCAGTGTGAAGATGTCCGGAAGGGCATCGTTATTGATATCGGCGATGTCATTCCCCATGGAGAAAAGAGATGTATGACCAACCTCGTCCTTTAACCGGTCAGTGAAAGTCCCGTCATGGTTATTGATATACAGGTGGTCAGGGACCGCATAATCATTAGAGATATAGATGTCAGGCCAGCCATCACCGTTAATATCGGCGATACCTGCGCCCAACCCGTAGGACAGCGCAGAATTTTGTATGCCCGACTGTATGGTTACGTCGGTAAAGTGCCCGTTGTCATTCCTATACAGTTTTGTTCCGCTCATTGGGTCCGGCAGCTTTTCGAGCGCCGGCACCGTGACCTCGTCCAGGTTGGTGATCTGTCGCGGGTTATGATCAAGCAATAGCATATCCAGGTCCCCGTCATGATCATAATCAAAGAAATAAGCCTGTGTGCTGAAAGAACCATCATCGAGGCCATATTGTTCAGCTTCATCTTTAAAATGCGGAACACCATTTGCGTCGTTACCCAAATTGATAAACAGCTGATTCTTTCTTTGGCCGATAGGCTGCGCACCCGAATAACAGACATAAATATCCAGTTTGTGGTCGCCGTTGATATCGACCAGCGTTACCCCGGTTTTCCACGCCCCCGGCCGGCCGGCAACACCTGCCTGGTTAGTAACATCTTCAAATTGCATCTTCCCATGGTTCAGATACAATTTGTTATCGGTCATATTCCCGGTAAAATAAAGATCCTGAAGCCCGTCACCATTGAGATCTCCTGCAGCAACACCCGCGCCATTATAAAAATATTGATAGAGCAGGACGTTGTTGTCTGCATCCTCAGTTAGCGTATTACTGAAGGCTACGTGCGTCTGTTCGGGGCTGAGCAGCGTAAATAGGGTGCGGGGCCCGGGGGTTGCAGGCTTGTCTTTATGAGAACATCCGCCTAAGATAAATCCGGCAAAGGCACAACTGAGCCACAGAACAATATTTCTCATACGGGTTAAGCGTAAGTTGTTTATAATCAGCGAATGACTTTATAAGATTCTTTAATTATTAGAGAAGTTGGACAGGTTTCCCTTGTCCAACTTCTTCAGCCGGATATCTAAAAAATGATTAATAACCCGGATTCTGTTTTATCTTTCCTCCTGATGCCAAAATTTCACTTTGAGGTATGGGCATCCAATAGTTTTTATCAGTGAACTGCCTGTTACCAAGTGCGGTAATACGGGTATAGGTAATTGACCCATCCGTATTCAGCGTAGGCTTAATACCATAAGCGGGCACATTTTCAGTAACATTCGCAATTTTCCAGCGGCGAACATCATAGAACCTGTGATCCTCAAAACAAAGTTCGATCTGACGCTCATTTATGATTGCCTGCCGCATACTACTCTGGGAAAGTCCCGGGGTGATCGGTGGCATCCCTGCACGCGAACGGATAGGGTTCAGCGCAGCATATACCGACGCATCCGGTCCTACGGCCTCATTTTGCGCCTCAGCGTAGTTAAGCAATATTTCGGCATACCTGATGTACTTATAAGGTTGATCCTGTGTTTGGTCCTGGTACAGATTATTCGGGTCAGTTGGATTGATCCCTTCATTCATATATTTAAGAATGTAATAACCTGTAAGCGTTGTATTCCATGGGCCAGGTCCATCCTTGCTATCAAGTCCCCCGGGCGTATAAGTCTGCACGTTACGCCCCCTGTAAGGGTGACCGTTGTATAACACTGTTGCAGCAAGCCTTGGATCACGATTCGTATAAGGGTCTTGCGGGTTATAGCCGGAAGTCGGATCGGTAATAGGTTTACCATTTGCCATTTCGTAGGCATCTACAAAATTTTGCAACGGTGTTTGACCGCCCCATCCATTATAACCGTTCGGACCATTTACCAGCTCAAGACCTGAGTGACCAACAACCGGCGAATATAAACGCTCAAAAATATCTTCGGAGGTGGAGTTAACCATAAATTCCTGTCGATAATCTGAATAAAGGGTGAATTTGTTCAAATCCATTATGGCTTTATTTGCAGCGGCAGCAGTTGCCCATTTTGATTGGTCATTTGTGCCACCTGTGTAAAGCGGACTCGCAGCGTATAACAACAACCTGGCTTTAAGCGCCATAGCGGCCTCAGCACTAGCCCGGCCGGCCGGCAGTGATACACCCTGCAAACCTTTGGTAGCCAGATCGCACTCGCTTACCGCGTAGGTGATACAATCCTCTACCGGACTCCTTGTATACAATGGCGTATAATCCTTGTCAGATAGGCCCCATACCTTATCTCCTACCAACGGAACGTCACCGTAGTTTCTGATTAAATCAAAGTAACGGTACGCCCGGATAAAATGCAGTTCGGCAATAAGGCGGTTACGGGTGTAGGCCGACATTGGAACTGACCCCATATTTGCCAGGCCATAGTTGATCTCCCTGATACTGCGGTAACTACGGAACCAGAAATTACCCATAAACGATTCATTATCGGGTGTATAATTCCCCTGCTCAATGATATAAGAGCCGCCATCCTGCGTAGCAATCGATTCGTCCGTACAGGAACTTAGCCAGGGTGCGTCAAAAGCGCGTTGAAACTCCGGGTCGTTGTTTTCGGCCACCAGTGTTTCACCCGTATAACGGCCGATAACGTACGTTTCTGCCAGGGTAGAATCACCAAATATTGCTGTGTTGGATAACAATGTTGTTGGTGTAGTTGTTAAATAATCTTTTTTACAGGCGCTTAACGACAGCAAACCTATGCCGGCGAAAATTAGAATTGCCCTTTGTAATGTTTTCATCGCTATTAAAATGTTACGTTAGCACCTATGTTATAAATCTTTTGCTGTGGATAAAAATATCCCTGCTCATTATTGCCTTCCGGATCATAGTCCTTAAGCGGTGTAAAAGTCAGCAGGTTGTAACCGCTTGCATAAATACGCAATCCGTTAATTCCAAGTTTGCTGATCATTTCATGAGGGAAACTATAACCTAACTGCAGGTTTTTAAGCCTTAAAAAGGACGTGTTTCTTAACCAAAACGTACTGCGGTAGCTCCCGTAATAAACGCCGGAGCGGTCGTCTGCTCTTGGATATGTACCATTTGTGTTAGTTGGCGACCAGCGGTTGTCTGCCCATGAGCTTGGGAAGTTACCATTGGTTCCCGCGTCCGGTAAAAGATATTGAACCGCATCCGCCTGGCCCGAAAACAGGAATGTCAGGTCGAAATTTTTATATGCGGCTCCGCCGGTTATACCGTAAACTATTTCGGGAACATTACTTTTGCTCGCCCGTACTTCATCAGCTGCCGTTATTTGGCCATCACCATTCACGTCTTTGTAGATCAGGTCGCCCGGCTGAGTTCCCGGAATATGTGGTGTGGAGTTGATCTGCGCCTGGGTTTTGTAAATCCCTATAGCTTGATACAATAACTGGGAACCGAGGGGTAAACCTGTATATTGCTGATAAGAGATGGTATTCGGCGGTTCATCAAGATACAATACCCTGCTCTTGGCGTAAGTAAAGTTACCGCCAAGGTTGAATGTCCAATGGTTAAATTTTTTCTGATAATTGATACTGCCATCGAAACCCTGGTTCTGTACGCGCCCGATATTCTCAACAGGGATCTGCGAAGATGCGATACCGCTTACACCCGGAATACTTTGACTCGGCGCAGTCAAAATATTGGAGCGTTTTTCCTTAAACCAATTCAATTCAAATGTCAGGTCCTTAAATATCGTTCCGTCCAACCCAAGGTTGTATTTATTAGCCACTTCCCATACTGCAAAAGGGTTTGCTAATAAGTTATAGTTAATTCCGGTTGCGTTTTGAGAATTGCCAGTGGCAAAAACACCGGTTGAATAACTGAAGTTGTCAAGATATTGATAGGGGGCAACGCGGTCATTACCTAATTTACCCCACGATGCCCGTATTTTCAGGTTGTTCACCCAATCAACCTTTTTCATCCAGCTTTCTTCAGAGAGCCTCCAGCCGACTGATACACCCGGGAACGTGCCGAACCTATGCCCTTGAGCAAAGATTGATGAACCATCTTCGCGTAACTGGAACTCGGCCAAATACTTGCCTGCATAATCATAAGTCACCCTTCCGAAGATGTTCTGCCTGGTGGTTTCAGTACTGCCGCCTCCGTTGCCGGCATCGGTAGGTGCGGAACCGCCCTGGCTCAGTTCAGGAAGATCTGTAGAAAGGAAATTCAACCGGTATGCGGAAAAACTGGCATCATTGTCATCGCTTTGTTCATATGCCACAAACGCGGTCAGGTTATTTGACCCGATGTGCAATTCGTAGTTCAATTTAATATTAGCGGTAACTAAAGAATTGGTTTCTGTACCTTCGCTTAGCTCCGGAGCGCTCGGTCCATATTTTAAAGGCTCGTAAGTGTTAGAAGATTGTACGTACTGATAGGTTATCCAGGGTTTAGAAAATTCTTTGCTGTTTGATACTGCCTGGTCAACCGCCAGGAACCCGTCTACACTGAGTCCCTTAACGGGAAGTGTCCAGGTGCCTGTCAGTGTTCCGTTAAAGGTATTCACTGTCCCTTTTAGCGTACCCACCAGATCACCATCCACTTCAACAACCGGGTTCTGCCCACCATTTGTACCTGGCGATGGCAGCCCGTTAGGGTAATAGGCCGGTATTGTCGGGAACATACTGTAATCCTGTCCGAAGATCGCCGATGCGCCCGCAGCTGCAGGAGTTGTTCTTACTTCCTGGCGATAACCGAGGTTCAACCCGAACTTAAGTTTATCGTTTACCTTAACGTCAACATTGGAAAGTACATTGTTCTGTGAGTAATGTGTGGCTCCTTTTTTATACAGACCATCCTGGGCCTGATTGCCCAATGACAGGTAATAGGTCACATTGTCTGTGCCTCCCCGAACGGCCAGGTCCTGCTTATCCTGCAGCGCCACATTTTTCAACAAAGCCTTTTCCCAGTCCTGGTTCGGATAATTAAGCGGATCGGAACCATCTTTGAATTTTTGGATCTGCGCGGCTGTATAAGACTGATTTAATCCTCCTGTCGGATTATCATAGTAGGCAATTTCATTTTGAATAGTCGCAAAAGTAGCAGCATCCGCCATCTTAGGAAGATTAGTTGGTTGCATAAAGCCTTCATTGTAATCATAGGTTACGGTAGCTTTACCTGTTTTACCTCTTTTGGTAGTGATCAGTATAACGCCGTTAGCAGCCTGTGCGCCATAAATTGCGGCAGACGCATCTTTTAAGATAGAAACACTCTCTACGTCGTTCGGGTCAATCCGCTCGAGTCCGCCAAGCCTGTTGGCGACCCCGTCAATAACAATCAAAGGGCTGTTGTTGCCAGTGGTGCTTTGTCCCCTTATCAGCAAGGTTGCGCCGTCATAACCCGGCTCACCCGATGCGTTTTGCGCTATTAATCCCGGAGCCCTGCCTGCCAATGAATTGGAAAGGTTCGGCTGAGGGCTCTGAACCAGATCGCCGCCCTTTATCGTTTCTACCGCACCGGTAAGGGTAGCTTTTTTCTGCGTACCATAACCTACAACAACTACGTCAGTTAATACTGAGTTCTCATCTGCCAATGCAACGTTAATCTGAGTTCTGTTATTAATCTCTATTTCTTGTGTGACAGAGCCGACGAAGCTAAATATCAATGTCCCGGTACCGTCCGGCACCTTGATAGAATAAGTTCCGTCTGTAGTTGATACCGTTCCGATATTTGTTCCCTTAAGTTTTATACTCGCACCAGCAAGGGGCTGGCCCTTTTGGTCCGTAACAGTTCCTGTTACCGTAATTGTTTGTACAATAGTTTCGTCTTTGGGCTTCGGCGTGACGACTATAGTGGTTTGATTGATAACATAAGTAAATGGTTGATTTAAAAAACACTGTTTTAAGGCCTCCTCAAGCGGTACATTGGATAGATGCACTGTAACAGGTTCGGCTTTCTTTAGCATCTTTGCATCGTATAAAACACTAAACCCACTTTGTTTATGGATATCCTTTAACGTTTCGGTTAACGAAGAGTTGGTTTTGTTGAGGCTAACCCTTTGTGCAAACGAAGCGGCACTTACTTGTAGCATCGTAGCCAGACACAAAAGGAACGATAGCTTCATGATTAATAATAATTTAGGCAATAAGCAGAATGGTCTACTGCTTCTTACTGCGGTAAAATTTTTATACATTTGAATGTTAGGTTAATAAATTGGTTGTGAGAAAATGATCATAAATTGCCCTGACAGCTGTTTCAGCTTATACCAGGAGCGCCGCAAACGTTCCTGGTTATTTATTCAGGTTATATTAGGTATACGATTTACTTCATAATAATAACCCTCCTTCCCTCTATTTTATAGTGAATTGCCTGAGTAAGTTCCATATTATTTAATAACTCAGTAATATTTTTATACCGGGATACAGTACCCCCAAATTCCCTGTCTTTGACATCTCCTGTGTATTCGACATCTATATCATACCACCGGGAAACCTGCTTCATGATATTGACAATATTTTCATCATGGAATACGAATAAACCATTCTTCCAGGCCATGGTTTCTTCTATGTCAGCGTCCTTAACTTCTATTTGATTGCCCGATGTTGTTATTTTTCCCTGCTGCCCCGGAGTAAGAACAGTCATTGCACTTCCATGAACCATACGCACCGACCCCTCAAGCAAGGTGGCTGTCAGGTATTCGTTATCTTTATAGGCATTTATATTAAAATGTGTACCCAATACCTGCACGCGGGTTCCGGCTGCCTGTACATTAAATGGCTTGTATTTATTTTTAGCCACTTCAAAATATGCTTCGCCGGTCAATTCAACGTTTCTTTCGTTCCCGTTAAATGCCACAGGAAACCGTAGCGAAGACATTGAATTTAACCAAACCTTTGTGCCGTCTTCAAGCTCAACCTGGTATTGTCCGCCAACCGGCGTTGTAATTGTATTAAACTCCGGCGCAGAATCAGGTATCTGTTGATTCTTATTACCACTAAAATGATAAACAACAAGACCGTTCTTTGTCTTAGTAAGCGTTATCCCGGCCTGCGCAGCCAGGTTCCCATTCTTCGCGCTGTCCAGCACAATACGGGTGCCGTTCGCCATCGTTAGATAAGCTTTATTTCCACCGGGAAGGATCCCCCTTATTGGAGTTTTTACCAGTTGAGATGTGTGTACCGGCTTATTATTATGTTTAATCATCCACAATCCTGCTGATAAAATGACAACAGCTGCAGCTGCTACTTTATACCATTTAAAAGCGATATTCTTTCTTCCCGCTAACGGCCCGACAACCTTCCTGCTTTCGCTCAGCCGCTGCCAAATACGCTCACCAACCTCGTCCTGACTCATGAGATCATCATCCCATTTATCATCCAGCAATTTCATTTTATCGCGGTAGCTGTTAAGCATATCCATTTCTGCCGGTGAACACTGCCCGCTAATGTATTTTTTATAGAGTTTCAAAAACTCTTCCCTTGTTATCATGAAATTTTTATTACTGGCTTATACCAACTAAGTGTATAATGCATGACCCTACACACATCCTTTTCGAAATTATTTTTCTTTATTTCTTTAATATTATTTTATAGCTTTATAATCCAATTATATGCGAAAAGCCCTTTTTAATGATGACGAACTTTGGAGTGCTGTTTGTAAGGACGATGAAATGGCGTTCAGGCAACTCTTTGATCGTTATTGGGTGAGGCTGTATAATACGGCCAATAATTATTTAAAAGACAGGGAAACAAGCGAAGAAGTAGTGCATGATGTATTTTTGAATATCTGGAATCGCAGGCAAGAACTCGAAATCAATTCGTTCCCTAATTTTCTGCTAACTGCGACACGTTATCAGGTATATAACCGTATGCGTGCCGCTAAACCTCCGGTAGTTTATATTGCAGATGATATTGAAATGACTGCAAGCTTTGATTCAAATTTGGCGGAAAGCAAAATATCAGAACAAGAACTCCATCAGGAATTACTTGGATATATTGGTCAGCTCCCCAAGAGGTGCCTAGAGATTTTCTATATGAGCCGCTTCGATCATCTTTCAAACCAGGAAATAGCAACAAACCTTGGGATTTCTAAAAGAACAGTCGAGAATCAAATCACAGCAGCATTGAAACATTTAAGGGATGCTTTAAAATACGCTCCCTTAGTTCTGGTATGTATTTTACTTTCCTGATTTAAATTTGAGAAACACAGCCGGACAATTACAAGCAGTTATGCCATTGAAAAATCTGAATTTATAAACTTTGATATCATTGTACAGAAGTTCTACTGAGAATTTCACTTCTTATCGGGAACAATATCAGACCCATAAACCTTACCCGTATTCGCGTTATTTTCTCTAAATCCAGAAATATAATAGTTATTGGTTAGTTCTATCGAGACGCCGGTCGGGTGTAGCTTCGCATACACGTTATCCCCGGCAGCCTCCCCTGCCATTTTACGTGCGAAGAAAGAAGTATATACATGCACTTTTCCGCCCCTGTTGTCTATGCCGGGGGTGCCTGATTGTGTGAAGTTTGCCTGCTGGAAACGCACTGTACCGCTGTTGATGATAGCCCCTGTGGTAGGACTGCCCCAAAACGCGCTATTGTACAGGATAAGTTGAGCATCAGGGTCGACTTTATTAGTATTAGCTTCGCCTCCCATCAAAACATATGACCTGACAGGCTCTGCTGTTTTTGTAGTAACCAATTCAGAGTTAATCGCAACTATTTTTGTGTTTTTGTCGGCATCTTCTACAAATAAGGAATATGAACATCCGTCTGAACCGTGGCCTATAACCGTCATTTTTCCGGGATCCTTACCGGTTATTGCATCTTTCAGGAAATGGATCCCGTAGAATGACCCATAAACGAAATTGTTGAAAATCGTCTGATTTTTAATGTCGGCGAATTTAAGCGCGCTGCAATTGGATTGTACGAAACGTGTCAGTGCCACTCCCGGATATCCCTGACCGCCTTGTGGCAGCCTTGATCCGTAATGGGGATTGAGCTGCATATTCCGGATAAATCCACCTTCAGCGCCCCCGCCTACCCAAATGCCTGCTCTTGCGAGTACGCCGGCAAAATAATCAACATAATGTCCGCTGGTGTTGTATGAAGCGAGGTCTATTCCTTTATCGCCGACTACAGTCACATTAACAATATATACATTTGGGCCTTGTCCCTGTATCAGGAACGGAGTCATCCTTGGATTCCCGGCGCTAAAACCGTCAGTTGCGATATTAAGCTGCACAATGGTTAATCCGCTGATACCTGCACCTGCTCCGAGTTGTATAAGCGAAGGGCCTTTTTCGCCGGCAGCCCCGCCGGAATAAGTCGTAAATATCCCTGCACCACCACTTTGCGTATGGTGCTGTACATCCCATGTTCCACGCAATTCAACTCCCGAAGGAACTTTGACAGGATTGTTCACCAAATATCTTCCGGCCGGCAAATACACTGTACCGCCGCCGGCAGCCTTAACTTCGTTAAGAGCCGTTTGCAATTGAGCCGATACATCTGTTGTAGGTTGTTCATTGTTAAAGCCTGTTGCTCTGAGCAGATCGACTTTCAATACTTGACCGGACGCCGGTTTCGGATGTACTTTAATGTCTGTTACTACATTTTTAGGGATCGGATCAAACAAATATTCCTTGCTATTATTGATCTCAACATTGGCGGATTTGCTGTCATTTTTGATTTCCAATTTGCCGTTATAACCAGAGTTCACCGATTTGAGCGTATTCACGTCTGAACCCAGCAACACATGACCGGCAGGTTTTTTAAACTCGCTCTGGGTGAGCAGCACATTACCATTGTTTATTTTAAGCGCGTAGTCGCTGTAATTGCTAAACGTACAGCTTTCAAAAGATATAACGCCGTCGCTGCCATCGCTAACCACAGGCCCGGTAAAATCTACACCGTTGAATTGGACGGAAGTTCTAAAATCGTTATAGAAATACACGGCCTTACCATCTTTTTCAGCTCCGAATGTAGAGTTTGAAATAAGCAAGCCATAAGGGTTAACAGCCTGGATATATAAACCGGTTCCGCAATCTTTGATATGATTTTCGTATAACTGCGCGTTTGGACTATCGGAAAAACCAGGTTCTCTGCCAACCCACATACCTGTCTTATAACCGGAGACATACAGATCAGATACATATTCCCAATCTGAGCGGTGCATATTGAATCCTGTGCCGTTCGCTCTTGTGTACCCGGTCACCTTCGCAAGTGAAGGTGAGCCCGGAAGCCCGGAATTGGCCCAGTATTTAGGATCTATTTTAACATGCTCGATGCGTCCGATGTCGGTGCATACATGGACCTCGATTCCTGTGCTGAGAGCGGTCATATAGCTGTTCAAAACATAATGCAGTTCGCTTGGGGCGGAATAGAAACCATTATAGGCGTTTACAAGCGTTACGTGTTCAATCGTCACACAGTCGCCGTCTGGCTGGAACAATGTCCATGGATAGGGTTTTACGTCGTTGATATCCTGTTCAGGATACCAAATCGACAGGTTCGTCACGCCGGTCCCCGAAGTCATATCTATAAACCGGTCCGCTATGCTGGTATAGGTAGTGCGAAGTGCGTTGCCAGCCTGAGAATCGTTCCACCAACTTTCAACAGTTCCATTATAATTGGGCGCGTTTTTGCCAACGCGCACCTCAAGAATAGTTCCGAGAACTTTCCCCTCGTGTGATTCAGGATCAGCCCAGTCGCCGCGAAGCTGCACACCCGTTGGGATATTCAAAACATATTGGTAATTGAAGTCTTTTATGGCTTGCTCAGCGCCCTGACGCACTCTTACGCTTTTGGTGGCGGTTTGCGCACTGCGGAACTCATAACGCCCCGCCGGTATATACACTACACCACCGCCGTTTTTATATGCGGTATCAATAGCTGCCTGGAAAGCCGCTCTGTTGTCAAAACCCGGCCTCGCTTTTGCGCCAAATCTCGGATCGGTCACTACGAAGTCAGATACAACCCAATCCTTTGTTGGATAGACAGTTTTTATGCTTGGTTGGGGTTTTCTTTCCTGCGCATTTACATAAAAGACGGAGAACAACATGGTAAAAATGAGCAGAAGTAACCTATGCTTAAAATGAATCATAACCGGTTGATGTTTAAATTAATGATTTATGGATCCAAAGTAAACGTGACAGACAAACAAAAGATTAATATTAAATTAATAGCCCAAAATTGGTGATCTTAAAATAATGAAAGATTGTGATCCGGTAAGGATGTCCGGCCAACGTGGCAGCAGATCGATTATACTTAGGATACGATCAAACTATCCCGCAGTTCCATAATAAATTTTAAAATAACCCAAACCCGGCCATGCAGAATTACGTAAAAAGCAATATTATGTTTCATAATAATTAAGCCCGATAGCAACATGCTGGAGCAAAGACATCGCTGGCGACTCTACCGGCAACTAACCGCTATTATCATGATCGCCGGCCTGGTTTGGGCGTTTTTTAGTGATGCGCTGATCTCGCTTTGCGCCCGTTATGTACCGGCTTTTTGGCTGGAATATCTCCGGGGCATCAATAATATCCTGCTGTTTGGCATCACCGCACTCTTTCTTTATTACCGGATCAGGAAACAGCAACAACTGTTGATGCTTTCCGAGAAACAATACCGAGAACTGTTTGAGTCCAATCCGAATCCTATGTGGATCTATCACAGGGAAAGCCTTGCCTTTATTGCCGTAAATGAGGCCGCCATAGCCAAATATGGGTACAGCAAGGAAGAGTTCCTGGCGATGACCATTAAGGATATCCGCTCAACTGCGGACTACGCGTTGCTTGACGAGGCGATCAAACGCAATCCCGGCGGCCTTAAAGAGGCGGGTATGTGGAAACACATCCGGCGCTCAGGTGAGGTATTTCCGGTATCTATTGTCTCGCATGACGTGACTTTTAACCGACAGAATTGCAGGATGGTTATGGCAACCGATATCACACGGATCATTCAAAACGAGCAAAAGCTGCGCGAAGCTTACCAGAAGGAGAAAAAGCTTTATAATGAGCTTGCCGTCAAACACCAAACCATCCAGCAAACGGAAAAGGAAAACCGTATCAGGGGCCAGGTGATGAATAAGATCAATAACCTGGTCATCATTGTGCAGGACGATCGCACAATCTCCTGGGTTAACCAGGCGTTTACCGATTTTACGGGGTATACACTGAGTGAAGTTAGCGGTAAAAACCCTGGCAAAATTTTGTTCGGGCCGGAAACGGACCCGGAGGTAGTTGACCGGCTCATCTCAGCTATAGGACAAAAAATATTCTTTAGCGGTGAACTGATCAATTATAAAAAAAGTGGCGAACCTTACTGGACGCAATTGAATCTTTCGCCAATATTCGATGAGGGCGGCGCATTCCAATTTTATATTTCGGTAGAAACGGTGATCACAGAAAGAAAGGAGAAAGAAAAAAAGATACTCGCCCAGCACCTGGCATTGCAACAGATCGCCTGGTCAAACTCACATGAGATCCGCAAGCCGATTTGTTCCATTATCGGGCTTATTTCCGTACTAAAAGGTGCAGATGACCAACAAGACCGGAACGATTGCCTATCTGCATTAGACATTTGCGCGAAAGAATTAGATCATCTCATCAAAGACATCAACCGAAAGGTCGAATACATTGAACAGACAGCAAATTATTATGCCCCCCAGTCCTGACATCCAGGCGCTTATTTGAAGAAAAGATGAATGAAAACGTCGTAATGATGGGTTGTGCTCCACTATAACTACTGATTTTGCCTCGAAAATGCCGTTTATTCAGCTAAGCAGGGCATACAGCTTTGGTCTTTATAAAGGGCATTTGCTGATGGCAGAAAACGGGCAGGTACCGAACTTCATGAACAAACATTCTGTTTGCGTATATACTCATCTAAATCAATTCAAGGCCAGGAAAAAAATGCGATGCTTCATCATACGAAAAACAAAGGCTTAACATTTTGAAAAACAGCCAATTAACGACAATGCCTGCAATTTATTACTGCGCAAGATCATAACTGATCGTTAAAATCTGCACGCTCCGAGGCGCCAGGTTGTAAGATAATCCGGGAAGACTTCACGACTAGCTGATTTTGAGCCGGAGGATGCTGATCAGCAAAGCGAATAGCACCGCGGCGAACCAAAATATACGATTACTTTTCATAACTTTAAGTTACGAAATTCATGCGCAAAAACTGTCAGATCAGCGTAAGAATCCAAATAGCGAGAAACATATGGACCTGAAAAATTTCACCCGTCTTCCCTTTTATATCAAGCTTGCGTGTGTGCTCTTTAGTCTTTTCGCGCTAGGTACGCTGGTCATCCTGGCTAAGGATATCTTATCTCCACTAATTTTTTCATGTCTGTTTGCGATCTTGCTCATACCGCTGGCTAAGTTCTTTGAGCGACGTCTCCGGCTGCCGCGCGGCGCTGCTTCTATGATCGCGGTGATTTTATTACTCTCACTGATCACCCTGGTTATGTACGTGATCGGTTCACAGCTTGCCGACCTGGCAAAAGACTGGCCCGCTTTCCAGGCGCAGATTAGCCGTTCGCTTTGGAATTTCCGCGGCTGGGTTTCGGCGCATTTCGGCATCACGCGTCGCAAACAGCTCAACGTGGTCAATTCTGCGGCCAGTAAGGTTACCTCGCCCGATGCCGCGTTTGTTGGAACCACATTGCTATCTCTATCATCTATTCTGCTGTTCCTGATATTTACTTTTATCTACACGTTCTTCTTTTTGCTATACCGGCGGCTGATTTTGAAGTTCCTTGAATCTGTCTTTCTGGAAGAAAATAAAGGGAAAGTCCACGAGGTGATCGAACAGGTGCAAATGATCATCCGCCAGTATATCGTCGGCCTGCTGATCGAAATGACCATCGTCGCCACAGCGGTCAGCGTAACGCTTTCCGTCCTTGGTGTACAGTATGCCATTTTATTAGGATTGATCACCGGAATTTTTAACCTAATCCCCTACTTCGGGATATTCTCGGCTTTGGTTATTAGCGCTACAATTACCTTAGGGACATCGCCCGACAGCAACACGGTCATCTACGTCCTGATCACTTTTGTGGCGACCCATGTGATCGACAGTAATATCATTCTGCCGCTGGTGGTCGGCTCCAAGGTCCGCATCAATGCGCTGGTCACTGTCCTCGGCGTCGTCATCGGCGAAATGTTCTGGGGTATTTCCGGCATGTTTCTCTCCATCCCCGTCATCGCCGTACTCAAGATCATCTTTGACCGCGTAGAAAGCCTGCAGCCATGGGGCATTATCCTCGGCGTCGAAGAAAAAAAACAGGAAAAACTCGCCGCCAAACTCAAAGTAAAATAATCGTATTAAATATTAGCTGATAATCGTCAGCCATCCCGGCAAACGGCTTGTCCGCTTTTAGCATGGATAATAATAGTAGGTGCCGGAAGACAATACAACCCCTTTGCAGGAACCGTCCCAGGGGACGGGATAACCTATGGGTTAAAAACCCGATTGATAAAAACTTATGACGATTTCTACAAAAAAAGTCACGAGAGCATATTAGTTTGCTTAAAAAGGATTGAACTATAAAAATGGTTATTTAAGAAATCTGTATTTTAACAAAGATCCTGCTAAAGCTGTGTCCCATTTATAAATTGGCTGATTTTCACGCTTTTAGAAATCTTTCTAGTACTGTTTATTGTAGCCCCTAAGGGAAACGAATGCACTAGCACCAATCGGACATATATTTTAAAATGTTCATAAAAAACATGTTCTTAATATAGTACAAGCTATTAATGTAACAGTTTTTTTACCTCCATCGATACAAATTCCCTAAACGTCGACACACCTGGTCATCTCCGGGTTCATCTGTCCACATTTACATTATTAAATATTTGAAAGATTAATTATTCAAAATTTTTACCCGGAAAAAGTGGATAGTAGACCGGCCGACATTTAATAACTCAATTGTTCGACAGATATAGGTTGCTCCTTTGATTTCGCCATTTTAAACTATTGAATGAAGTACCTGCTATTTATTTTGATTATATGTGATTTTGCAGCCAATAATTCATTTGCACAGAAACAGGAAATAAAAGACCATGCTTTAGATAACGGGACGAAGCAAACTATTCGCGGGAGGGTGTTGGATTCCTTAACTCATGAAGGGATCGAATCCGCTCTAATTACAGATTTCCATACCAAACACAAGGTTGCGACGGATAAAAATGGCAACTTCGTTTTAAGGAGTGTAAAGGCTGATAGCCTGCTGGTCACTTTTATCGGTTATCAACCTAAGCTGGTAAAAACATACCCCAGCGGACTTATTAATATCGAACTGGCTAAAGGTACCGTAGTTCTTAAAGATGTTGTGATCACGAATGATGAATCCCTGAAAACATCTGCCCTGCTTTCCCGGCTTGACTTAAATATGCAGCCAGTTAAATCTGCTCAGGATTTATTACGATTAGTGCCCGGCTTATTTATAGCCCAGCATCAGGGCGGCGGCAAAGCAGAGCAGATATTTCTTAGGGGCTTTGATGCCGATCATGGAACTGATGTGAACATTTCCGTGGACGGTATCCCTGTAAACATGGTTTCGCAAGCTCATGGCCAGGGCTACGCCGATCTTCATTTCCTGATCCCTGAAACGGTAGCGGGCTATGATTTTGGGAAAGGGCCCTACTATACAGATAAAGGAGACTTTAATACGGCTGGATTCGTGGCTTACAATACTAAAAATGTGCTTGATCGGGATATGATCAAAGTAGAAACCGGGCAGTTTAACACGTTCAGGACAGTCGCCCTGATCAGCCTCTTAAGTAATAAAGCGAAAGAAAAGGGAACGAGCGCTTATTTGGCAGCTGATTATCTATACTCAAACGGTGGCCCTTTTACCTTACCAGAACATTTTAAGCGGCTGAACTTGTTTGGTAAATACATAACAAAACCGGACAGCGATAATACGTTAATACTGATTGCCTCAACGTTTAAGTCAGACTGGCGAGCATCGGGTGAAACGCCAGACCGGGCAGTTTCAGAAGGTTATATTCCCAGCCGGTTCGGAACACTCGATTCTGCACAAGGAGGCCATACTGCCAGGACCAATATCAGCCTTAAGCTGGTTACAAACCTGGGCAATGGGTGGGTGATGAGTAATCAACTATGGTATTCGCACTACTATTTTAATTTGATCAGTAATTTTTCCTTCTATTACTATTTTCCGGCAACAGGCGATGAATTTCGCCAGTATGAGCGGCGCGATCTGGGTGGATATAGCCAGAAGATCTCTAAAACAGCAACGGTTAATAATACCAATTTCACTACCACGGCAGGTTTAGGCAGCCGTTATGATCATATCAGTCCATTGGAGCTGGACCATACGGAGAACGGACAGTTTTTAGGTTATTTACAATACGGCAAAGCAAAGGAGCTTAATGTAAATGGCTATTTCGATGAAACGGTTACTATCGGCAAATGGCTGTTTAACGCAGGAGTAAGAATGGATTATTTCCATTACAATTATATTAATCTATCGCCGGATACGGTAGCTACCAATATTTTTAATAGTGTAAGTCCAAATGCAGGTAAAGCCATCGTTAGCCCAAAACTGAGCGCCGAATATACGTTTAACGACAAAATCCAACTTTATCTTAAGATGGGCAAAGGCTTTCATTCCAACGATGCCAGGGTAGTTATCGCCAACCGGGGCTTTGAGATATTGCCGGCGGCTTATGGCTCTGACCTGGGTATTAATTGGAAGCCCATACCCAATCTGTTTATCAATGCAGCGGCCTGGTACCTCTACCTGCAGCAGGAATTTACTTTTGGCTCTGACCTGGTCGATCAGCCTGCGGGGCCGGTCAGTCCTGGCGGAAGGACAGTCAGGGTTGGCGTCGATTTTTCTGCACGCTACCAGCTAACCGATTGGTTATTTACCAACCTTAATGTAAACGTTGCCCGCCCAAGATACCTTGATAGCGTAAAAGGGCATGACTATGTGGCGCTTGCACCAACTTTAACCAGCACCGCAGGTTTAGATTTTCGGTTTAAAAATGGCATTAACGGTGGAATCAGTTACCGTTATCTGCACAACCGTGCAGCAAACGCCGACTACAGCTTAACTGCGCGGGGTTACTTCATTACAGACCTAACGGTTAACTACACCCAAAAAAGATATGAGATAGGCATTGCGATTGAAAATCTCTTTAACCGGCAATGGGATGAAGCGCAATTTGAGTATACCTCGCAACTTAAGGGAGAAGCTGGATCTGTAGACCAGGTAAGCTATACGCCGGGAGTTCCGTTCTTTGCCAAATTAAAGGTTACCGTATTTTTTTAATACTATACTCAGCAGCCTGCCATATACTTTCGGATATTTTATGATCAAGCGCCCCGGAAATTCTTATGGGTTAATATTCAATAGATTATACTCCGGGTTTCAAATACCATTTTTCTGAATATTGATTCCTAATTTGATAAGTTTTTTCGCTTAAACTCACTTGGTGTACAATCATACTTGTTTTTGAATACCGTCGAAAAATAATTCGGGGTGGAAAAGCCAACCATATAGGTTATTTCAGATATAGAATAGCTTTCATTTGTTAACAGGTATTTAGCTTTTTTTAACCGCCTGTTTAAAATATAATCGGTGATATTATAGCCCAATAGAGCCTTTACTTTACGATAAAGCTGTATGCGCGATATGCCAATGGCCTGGCAAATATCATCTACATTAAAGTTTTCGTTTGAAAGGTTTTGTTCAACTATCCCCGAAAAATCGCTTATGAATTTTTTATCAAGCCCTTTTGAAACCGGCAATTTTCCGGATGGGGAAATATCGCTTGTAAAATGTTCCTTTAATATGGCGCGGTTCTGGATCAGGTTTTTTACCGTGGCCAACAAATAATCATAATTAAACGGTTTTACAATGTAAGCATCGGCCATACTTTGTATACCATCTATCTGGTTTTCAACACTGCCTTGTGCCGTTAATAATATAATAGGGATGTGCGAGGTGCGAAGGTCGGTTTTAAGCAATTCTGCTATGTTTTTTCCGGTTATCCCCGGCAGCATTACATCAGATATAATAAGATCGGGCACACGCTCATAAGCTTCGGTTACGCCGCTATTGCCGTTATCGGCCAAAAATATTTCATACTGGTTGCCGAGTTTTTCGCCTAAATAATAAAGCAGATCGGTATTGTCTTCAATGATCAGTATCGATTGCTCTTTGGGTAAATTAAATGCATCAGCCGACATACCTGTTTTTTCGTAATCAAGGTCTGTTGTATACAAGTTAGCGTTCTCAGCCATATCATTTTTAACCGGCTGTACATTTGGCTTTGGAGCATCAGCCCATTGGTTGCCAAGAGGTAATTCAATTGAGAACGTTGTTCCTTTCCATTTTTGGCTGTTAACACTAATGCTGCCTTTGTGCAATTCAACAATTTCTTTCGATAATGTTAATCCGAGCCCCGAGCCTTTACTCATGGCACTTTGGGCCTGGTAAAACTGGTCGAATATATGTTCCGCTTCTTCCGGTTCAAGGCCAATGCCATTATCTTTAATAGCTATGGTAATACTTTCATTATTGTTTTTTGTAAATATTACGTCTATCCGCCCGTTGTCTTTCGTGAATTTCAAGGCATTCGATATCAGGTTAAAAAACACTTTATCCAGCATATTTACATCAAACCAGGTTACTATTTCGCGTTCAGCACTTATTAAATTAAGGCTGATGTTACGTCTTTTGGCATTTTGCTGAAAACTATCCAATATATCCCGTACAAAATCAACTATATTATCAGGCGAACAATTTAGCTGCTGTTTATCGTATTCTATTTTACGATAGTCGATTAACTGGTTAATAAGCCGCAGCAACCTGAATATATTTTTATGGATAAGTTTAAGATTTTTGCCTGCGACCATGTTTAACTTTTCATTACGCATCATGTCCTCCACAGGCGACAGTATCAGCGTAAGCGGTGTCCGGAATTCGTGCGAAATATTGGTAAAGAAGTTCAGCTTGGCTTCTGTTGCCGCTTCGGCCATTGCCGACATTTCTATCAATTGGTTCCGTTGCGATAATATTTCATGGTTTTTGGCTTCAAGGCTCTTGTTTATTTTACGGTTTTCCATAAGCGAATAAAAAGCCAGCCCCCCAAAAACAATAGCCAACACCAGCGTAATAACAATAATGTTTAATACTACCTGCTGGCTGTTATAAACCTCTTGTTGTTCGGCCAATAGCGCCTGCTGCCGTTCAATGTCTTGTTGCTGGCTGCTTATTTTGCTCCACTGCAATTTCATTAATTGCACATTGGTAGAATCAATAACCAGAGACTGCAATATATTTTCTTTCAAAAAAGGTTCTTTATTCAATATCCTGAAAGCGGTGGCTATAGCTTCTTTTCCACCGGTAGGGTATAAAAGACTTGCATCAATTATTTTCGAATCAACTAACTGCAGGCCACCACCGGGGCCTGGGGTGGCATCAACGCCTATAAATTTAACGGGCGTTTTAATATTTAGACGGTTGAACACTTCCCTTGCGCCAAGTGCCATAACATCGTTATGTGCAAAAACAGCGTTAATGTTGTTTAATGATCCTGATGATTGTATAAGTTGTTTTTTAGCGTTAGCTTTTAGCCAGTCGCCATACACCTGTAAGGTGATATGTGTATTGCTAAACTTTTTTATACCGTCTGAAAAACCCCGGTCGCGCTCAATAGCAGGCGATGAACCAGGCAGCCCCATTATTTCCAATACATTTGCCTTGCCTTTTAATAAGGTGCCCATGTACTCGCCGGCCATTTTTCCTATCTAGTAGTTATCCGCCCCTACGTAAGCGGTATATAAGCCTGACGATGTTTTACGGTCAATAACTACTACCGGTATCCCTTTATTATAGGTTTGTTCAACAATACTGTTGAGTGGTTGTGCTTCGTTAGGCGATATGATCAGCAGATCGATTCCCTCATCAACCATGTTTTTTACCTGCGCAACCTGTTTTTTACTATCGCCGTTTGCATCGGTATAAATAAACTTTGCACCGGGATGCAGCGATAGCTCCATCTTCATTTCCTCCAACATGGTGCGCCGCCACAGGTCGGACCCTACGCATTGTGAAAAGCCAATGGTATATTCCGATGTCTTATCTGCCTTTTTACAACCTCCAAATGAGGCGACAACTAAAAACAGCAAAGCAATTCTTAAATATATTTTAATATATAAAGCCATTGGCCTGTACGCTTTTATAATTATAGTACTAACTGAGCAGGTTGGATAATTGGGTCGATATTACCAAAGTAAATCGGTGCTTCAACAAAGGTATTGATAAAAAAACCTACAAAACAAATATGCACCCTAAACGCAAATGAGCCGAAAGTGGAATAATGTTATAAAATTGAAATAAACAGGTAATAAAATTGAACTATTTATATTTCATTCATGTGGATTTAATTTTATATACCTCATAATCAGTGCGATAACCAATGATGAAATTTTATAAAATTTCGTTATAAAACCAGTAACAGCTGCCCTGGCTATACCATTACTATTGCAGTAACAAATCCAATTACACCTTTTTAAATTTTATGAGAAAACATTCTGTCATGGCTTGGTCCATGGTCGTGGCCTTAGGTGGCTTCCTGTTCGGTTTTGATACTGCGGTAATATCCGGCGCGGAAAAATCAATCCAGCAATACTGGCATTTATCCGTTTTCGCACATGGGCTTACCATTTCCATAGCGCTCATGGGTACTGTTATAGGTTCTTTATTGGGCGCTAAACCCTCTGACCGTTTCGGAAGAAAAAACACCCTGTATTTTGTAGCCGCCGCCTACCTATTATCATCACTGGGTACAGCATTTGCCGATAATTGGTACATGTTTTTAATCTTTCGACTTTTAGGAGGTTTAGGTGTTGGTATATCATCGGTAACTGCACCTATATATATATCGGAGGTTTCGCCGGCAGATCGCCGCGGCAGGCTGGTAGGTTTGTTTCAGTTTAATGTAGTTTTGGGTATACTTATATCATACCTCAGCAACTACCTCATCAGCCAGGGCGGCGAGGCTTCATGGCGCTGGATGCTTGGTGTACAGGCTTTCCCTTCATTACTGTTCCTGGTGCTTATTTATTTTATACCCGAAAGCCCAAGGTGGCTTATACTTAAAAAGGGCGAAACCACTAAAGCGCTTGAGATACTGCGTGTTATTAACCCGCTGAATTGCGAGCAGGAATTAGTTTCCATTCAAGGCTCCGATCTCCATAATAAGATCGCAAACAGCGACAGCCTTTTCTCGGGCAAATACAAAAACCCCGGTTTTATTGGCTATGTTTTTTGCTTTCTTTAACCAGGTATCGGGTATAAATGCCATTATCTATTATGCCCCGCGCATATTCGAAATGGCAGGCTTGGGGGCGCATTCATCGTTATTGTCAACTGTTGGCATTGGCCTTATCAACTTTATTTTCACCCTTATAGGTATAAATATTATTGATAAAGTAGGCAGGCGGGTGTTAATGTTGGTGGGCTCTGTGGGCCTTATTGCTTCCTTATCAATGGTCGCATTTACCTTTTATTCGGGCAACCTTAGTGGTTTTGCCATACCCATTTACATGATGATGTTTATTGCCTTCTTCGCGTTTTCACAGGGGGCCGTTATATGGGTATTTATATCCGAGATATTTCCTAACCAGGTACGCGCTAAAGGACAAACATTGGGCAGTTCAACTCATTGGGTTATGGCAGCCATAATTGCGTTCGGTTTCCCTTACCTGGCCGAAACGCTCGGTGGGGCGGTTACATTTTCCTTTTTCGCCATCATGATGGTGCTGCAATTCATTTTCGTATGGCGCTTTATGCCAGAAACCAAAGGAAGATCATTAGAGCAGATCGAAACCAATATTGTATTACACTAAAGCAAATTATATATGATAAGCGAGATAGTAAATACAACGGCAATATGTTATGGCGAGGTTTTATGGGATATTTTACCCGCAGGCCCACAGCCCGGCGGCGCGCCCTTGAATGTTGCCTATCATTTAAATAAACTGGGGGTGGATACAAGCATCATAAGCAAAATAGGCGATGATGATAAAGGAAAGAAATTAGAGAGTTTGATAGATAACTGGGGAATAAAAAAGCATTTTTTGCAGGTAGACAAGCAATACCCTACGAGCGAAGTGATAGCTAAAATGAGTAATGGGAACGAGGTTTCATATGAAATTGTTTCCCCTGTAGCATGGGATTTTATTATTGATCCAGGCGATCTAAAGCAGAAATTTGATCCATCGTCCTATTTTGTTTACGGCAGCCTGGCATCAAGAAATGAAATTACAAGGAATACGTTGTTCGAACTACTGGAAAGCGATGCCATAAAGGTTTTTGATATAAACCTTCGCCCGCCCTTTATCGGTCAGGAATTGCTTAAAGCTTTGTTGGAGAAGGCCAACATTGTGAAATTTAACCAGGCAGAATTGGAAATGGTGCAGATACTGTTCCGCGGCTCGCTGGGTAATGAAGCCAGCCAGGTGCGGTTTATAATGGAGACTTTTAGCATTAAAGAAGTGATCATCACCAAAGGCGAATCAGGCGCATCTTATTATACCAATGGCAATGCCTGTCATTTGTGGGGCAATGAAGTTAAAGTAAATGATACTATAGGCAGCGGTGATTCATTCCTGGCAGCCTTTATAGCCAGCCATTACTTACAGAACTCACCCGAAACGACCTTAAAAAATGCCATAGCTATGGGGGCATTTATTGCAACTAAGAAAGGAGGTTGCCCTGAATATGAGTTAGATGAGTACAAAGCTTTCAGAAACCAAATGTTTTAATCAATTATATTATAAACCAATTTTTAATCAAATGAGAAAACTATTACTTTTTTGTTCCTTGCTTGTAATGTTAGCAGGCGGAGCTTACGCTCAGTCCCGGGGGATCAGCGGGACGATATCTGACAATGCCTCACAGCCACTACCGGGCGTAACGGTATTTGTATTAGAAACCAAAAAAGCGACCGTAACGGGTGTTAACGGAAAATTTACTATCGAGGCAGCCACAGGACAAACTCTTCGGTTTTCCTATGTAGGATACCAGCCGATTATTGTAAAAATTACGAGTGAAAGCAACAATTTAAAAGTGGTGTTTAAAGAAAATGCCAATGATTTGAATGAGGTAGTGGTTACCGGTTATACATCTGAAAAGAAAAAGGACCTCACCGGCGCGGTTACAGTAGTAAATGTAAACGACATTAAAGATGTTCCGGAAGGTAATGCGATGAAGGCGTTACAGGGCCGTGTACCGGGCATGACTATTTATGCCGACGGGTCACCCAATGGCGCTATAACAGTAAGATTGCGCGGTACCACAACACTGAATGATAATGACCCGTTATACATTATCGACGGTATCCCTACGCAAAGGGGTTTACAGGAAATAAACCAGGATGATATAGAATCTATCCAGGTGTTAAGGGACGCTTCGGCAGCTTCCATATATGGTTCAAGGGCTGCTGGTGGTGTTATAATCATCACTACCAAAAAAGGTAAGGCAGGCGCCCAAAGAATCGATTTCGACGCCTCTGCATCGCTACAATATTATAATAACAAATTATCACCGCTGAATGCGCAACAGCATGGTCAGGCTTACTGGCAGGCACAAGTTAACGATGACGAATTTGGGCCTGATGCCGGCAGCCCGATCGACCCATCGGTAAGTAACGGCATCTATACCTATAACTGGAACCACAATTACAGCGACCCGGTATTGAACGGTGTGAATATACCCGAATATATCGATGCAGCCCACACCATGAAAGCTGCTAATACCAACTGGTTTAACGAGATATCCCAAACCTCTGTTTTGCAGAATTATAACCTGACAGTATCCAGTGGAACGGAAAATAGCCATTCACTTTTCTCCCTTGGCTATTATAACGATATTGGTATAATTAAGCAAACAGGCGATACAAAATATAATGCCAGGTATAACAGTGATTATAGCTTTTTTAAAGGCCGGCTTAAAATAGGGGAAACGCTTTCGGCTACTTATATGAAAGACCCTGTATTGCCTACAGGCAGTATTACTTTGCTTTCACTTATCGAGAACCCGATCATACCTGTGCATACGGTTGATGGCGGTTGGGGCGGCCCTGTTGCCGGGATGGATGACCGGGATAATCCCGTAAGGCTAATAGAAGATAATAAACAAAACGTAAATGCCTTTGGACGAGTTTTTGGAAATGCTTACGCAGATTTTGAGATCATGCCTAACCTGCATTTTAAAACCACTTATGCGGGCGATTTTGCGGGCAATTATTATCGGTGGCTACAGCTGCCTTATGTAGCGGGCTTTCTATCGAACCCGGCGACTTACGCGGGTCAGTCCACAGATTATGAAGTGACTGAAACCTGGCAGAACCAGTTAACGTACGATCTGACGATCAAGAAAAACGTTTTCAACTTTTTAGTGGGCGAAGAAAATATTAAGGACAAATACCAAAACTTTAATGCCCAGGGCCAGGGGTTAGCCCTTGCCGACATCAATTACGCTTACCTTAGCGAAGCAACAAGCAATATTCTTGCAGCAGGCGGTGGCAGCAGTGACGCGCTCCTTTCTTACTTCGGTAAAATAAACTACGCCTATAACGATAAATACCTGGCTTCGGTAACATTGAGGCGCGATGGCTCTTCAAAATTTGGGGCTGATAACCGGTATGCTTATTTTCCGGCAGCATCCGTGGGATGGCGGGTCAGTGAAGAAGATTTTGTTAAAGATAATGCTCCGGTTATCTCCGATTTAAAGCTTCGTTTTGGCTGGGGCCAAACAGGTAACCAAAATATCGCCAACAATGCTACCTATTCCTTATACCAGTCGATATATGGTAATGCTGCACCCTTCAGCGGTGATAGCGGTACTGCTTATGATATCAATGGCACCGGTTCAGGCACATTACCATCGGGCTTTACCGCCATACAAACCGGTAACCCAAAACTAAAGTGGGAAACCACCACACAATCTGATCTGGGCGTTGATTTTGGCTTATTTAATAACAAATTCACAGGTTCAATCGACGCATATTATAAAAATACAACCAATATCCTTATCAGCCCTCCTTATTTAGCTGTATTAGGTGAAGGCGGTAACGAATATTATAATGGGGCATCCATGGTTGATCGCGGGATTGAAGCATCTCTTGGATATGCCGGAAAAATCGCTCATGACCTTACTATTAATATAAACGGTAATATTTCCGGTTATAAGAACAAAGTTACCTATTTGCCTTCAGCAGTACTTACCGGTTATCCCGGGAATGGAACTACCGAGACCGTGTTGGGGCGTTCTATAAATTCAGAATACGGTTATGTGGTACAGGGCATATTTACTTCGGCAGCAGAAGTGCAAAATTCCGCTACTCAGCCGGGGAGGGGTCTGGGCCGTATCAGGTATGAGGACCTTAATGGCGACGGCGTGATCAATGCCGACGATCAAAAGTTTTTAGGAACATCTGATCCTGATTTTATTTACGGTTTAAATACCAGTCTGGCGTATAAAAATTTCTCACTTACATTCTTTTTCCAGGGAGTTCAGGGCGGTTTGGTGTATAATTCGTATAAATATCTGACTGATTTTACCTCGCTTGCACCGGGATCAAACTGGGGCACACGGGTGCTGAATGCATGGACGCCACAAAACCCTAAATCAACCATACCGGCGCTTACGCTGATCGATGCCAATAACGAGGGGCGCTATTCCAGTTACTTTCTCGAACCCGCCAGTTATCTTAAATTAAGGAATATTCAATTAGCCTATAACCTGAAAAATATATTTAAAAAGATAAAAGTGCAGCGCGCATCGGTTTATATTCAGGCCAGTAACCTGTTAACATTCAAAAGTTCTTTATATACAGGGCCCGACCCGGAGAACCCATCGAATGCCTATCCCATTCCGGTTATATCAACTATTGGTCTTAATCTGTCATTATAAAATTTATAAAAAAATGAAGAATTTAAAATATATAACAGCCTTTATGCTATGTATCATAACGGCCTCGTGTAAAAAATATTTGGATACTACACCGCAGGGCGTGATTTCCAGCAGCGACCTTACCAGTGCATCAAATACCGACGCCATGGTTATCGCTGCCTATTCAAAACTGGGCGAAGACTACTATTACTATCCCTATGCCGGTATGTGGGCATACGGCAGTTTGCGCAGCGGTGATGCCTATAAAGGTGGCGGCGGCCCGGGCGATGTTATGGAGTATAATGAATATGAAACTTTTTCGCTGAATAATAACACCAATACGTCAAGCGACCAGGTTTGGTACCAGCTATATGTTGGTGTGGCCAGGGCAAACACAGCGCTAACCCTCGTTGAAGGCCAGTCATTGGCTAATTATCCGCAGAAAATGGAAAGAGAGGGCGAATTGCGCTTTTTAAGGGGGCATTTTTATTTCCTGCTGAAAATATTATTCAACCATATCCCCTGGATTGATGAAACATTGCAAAAATCGCAGGCTAATTATGGCGCAGTATCAAACGTGGCATTAACCAGCGACCAGCTATGGGCCAACATTGCCAACGACTTTAAATTTGCTGCTGCAAATTTGCCGGTAACGCAAACACAGGTAGGCCGGGCTACCAAAGGCGCGGCTCAAGCTTATTTGGCTAAAACACTACTGTACCAGGCTTACAAGCAGGATGACAAAAATAATGTAACCGGTACCGATCAAACCTTGCTTGCACAGGTAAACAGCAATTGCGATAGCGTGATCAGTTCAGGTAAATACACGTTGGACGCTGATTTTGCAGATAATTTTTTACCCCAGGATGGTAACTCCTCTGAGTCTGTATTTTCTATACAATATTCTAAAAACGATGGCACTCCCCTGGGTAGGGTTGATTTTGGACATTGCCTTGATTACCCGATGAATGTTCAATATGGTTGCTGCGGGTTTCATGTGCCAAGCGATAACCTGGTAAACTCATTTAAAACAGATGCTAACGGGTTACCTGAATTTACCACTTTTAATAACACCGACGTTGTGCCAACAGGAGATTATCAAACTAATACCTTCGATCCAAGGCTCGACCATACGGCCGCTATTCCTGGCCATCCCTACAAATACCAAACCGGGTTGCTCTATGATGCCTCATGGGCCCGCGATCCGCAAACCTATGGCCCTTTGTTAAGCATGAAGGAAACCGTTGCTTATACCGATCCATCATTTACAAGGTTCCCTCCGTTTATGTCAAGTTCAAAAGATTGGGAAGTTATCCGTTACGCTGATGTGCTTTTAATGAAAGCTGAGGCATTGATACAAACGGGCCAGGAACAGGCAGCGCTCCCTTTAATTAATATGGTGCGCCAAAGAGCGATGAACAGCACTACCTTATTGGTACAAGCTAATGGCAAGCCAACCTCAAACTATCACATGGATATATACAAGCCGGGGGTTAATTGTACATGGACCAATGCTTACGCATGGCAGGCATTGATGTTTGAACGCCGATTGGAATTTGCTATGGAAGGGTATCGCTTTTTTGACCTGGTAAGATGGGGTATTGCTGCAGATTATTTGAATAGTTATTTTGCAGTTGAAAAAACGCGTACACCGCATTTGGCCGGGGCTGTATTTACCAAAAACCGGGATGAATACCTGCCAATAAGCCAAAACCAATTAAACTTTAGCAAGGGCGTATATAAACAAAATCCAGGCTGGTAATTTTGATAGTGTTAATGAACTGCCCGTGGCGTTCTGTCATGAGGCAGTTCTTTTTAAATCCAAAAAAAAAATGAAAAAGATCAAATGGTTTTTCCCTGTGTTATACGCGTTTGGAATATTGAATGTGAAGGCACAAAGTGATACCGGCAGGGTTTACCATGAACAATACCGCCCTCAAATTCACTTCTCTCCCAAGGCACATTGGACGAACGATCCCAACGGGATGGTTTATTTTAAAGGCATTTACCATTTGTTCTTTCAATATTATCCTAACGGCACAACCTGGGGGGCCGATGCACTGGGGCCATGCTGAAAGCAAAGACCTGATACATTGGAAGGAATTTCCGATTGCACTTTATCCTGACAGTTTGGGCTATATTTTTTCAGGAAGTGCCGTTGTGGATTCAAATAACACTTCCGGTTTTGGTAAAAGCGGCAAAATACCTTTGATAGCCATTTTTACTCATCATGACCCGAAAGGTGAACGTGAGGGCAGGAATGATTTCCAGAACGAAAGCGTTGCTTATAGTTTGGATAATGGCACTACATGGACAAAATACAGCAGCAATCCTGTACTGAAAAATCCGGGCATCAGGGATTTCCGCGACCCTAAAGTAATGTGGTACGCCCCCGAAAAAAAAGTGGGTGATGACGCTTGCCACGCAGGACCATATCACGTTTTTCTCATCACCAAACCTGAAAGATTGGCAAAAAAGAAAGCGAATTTGGCAAAACTTTTGGCGCGCATGGCGGTGTTTGGGAGTGCCCCGACCTTTTTACGCTTAAATTAGACGGTAAAACATATTGGGTGCTGATCGCAAACCTAAATCCGGGCGGCCCGAACGGCGGTTCGGCTACGCAATATTTTGTCGGGCAGTTTGATGGCAACAAATTTACACCTCAGGATGCTAAAATACGCTGGGTTGATTATGGCCCTGATGAATATGCCGGGATAACCTGGAGCAATACCGGCAACCGCAGGATATTTTTAGGTTGGATGAGCAACTGGCAATATGCTAACCAGGTACCAACTGTAAAATGGCGCAACGCCATGACTATTCCGAGAGAATTAAAATTGAAAATAGTGAACGGCGATATCCTGCTTGCATCGGAACCGGTAAGGGAAATTGATAAGATTGCTTCAAAACCTTATAAGGTTAACTTAGGCGGAAGTACTCATCTCCCCAAGCAATTTATGTTAAAGATGAGAGTGACACACGCCAAAAACTACTCGCTTGAATTTATAAACAAAACCGGAGAAAAGCTCATCGTTGGATACGATAAAATTACAAACAGGTATTTTATTGACAGATCAAAATCAGGCAAAACTGATTTTAATCCTGCGTTTGCAAAAATGGCGTATGGATTGAGGCTAACCAATGAAAATGCTTCGGACCTGCAATTGGTTGTAGATGCATCATCAATTGAACTTTTTGCCGATAATGGGTTAACGGTGATGACCGCGACGTTTTTTCCATCTTCTCCGTTTAACCGGTTAAGAATAGAAAGCAATGGAGCATTGCCGGTTTTTCAAGGTGCTAAAATTTGGCCTTTGTTATCGACATGGCGGTAATGAAAAATACATTCAAAGTATTAACCCAGGGGAATTCCACCCCTGGCATCGGAAATTTTGCTGACTGCTGCCAGGAAGGAATTATGTGCGCGAATAAAGCCGTCGGCAGGCATCCATTTTTTCGGCTCTTGAGCGACAATATAATAACGTATTTGCCTTGGTTCACCTTATCACTAAACGGCCTTTTTTCACCTTCCTGCACACAATTAAACTACAAAACCTTTTTCATACCTTGTTACCCCTCGAATCGCTATGAAATTGAAGATGAGGAATTTAGTGGACTATTAATATAGATTTTGCTTCTTTACCGAAGCAAGAGCAGCTATGAATTTCGTTAACAAGAATGAAAAAGCCCGCTACAAATAAAATGTAACAGGCTGATTTCAAGTAGCCCACCGACCACAAAATCTTGAAATTTTCTTGGCTGATCTGCGTAAAATGGCGTTTTAGCTGGCAAAGCTCCAATGTATAAAGATTTGTTTGCCGATATATTTAGTCGGGGTGCATTAACTGACCAGCGGCGTGAACGGACAGCTCTATCGGCATTAACGAGCCTTTGCGCTTGCGGTTAGCGCTGTAAAGCTTTCTCAATTAAGGTTAAACAAAGTTTTAATCTCGCTATTAAATAATAAAGACTGGACAATCTCATTTGCAACTTCATGTTTTTCATAATTTTGTGCTTTAAAAAAGCTCATGTAGTTGTCCTCCATCAATTGGTCAAGTTCATCATTTATTTGAGGTGAGACCGACCGGATTGTTTCTAAAGCTTCAGGCATAAATTTTCTCTGAGTCGGTTCCACTTTGCCTTCTTTAATAAACCCCATTGTTTTTTTATGACAACGGCAAGGATTGGCGGGATTCACTAATCCACACTTATTTCCCATGAATTGAAAAAGGTCAGCCCGGGCCCTCGACAGTTGTTTCCGGAAATTTTCCGGAGAAATTTCCAACAGTGGCGCAGCTACAGTAGATTTCATGTTAAAGATAGCTCCCAGTATAAAAATAATTCTTTGCTGTCTGTCCATACAAAGCAACATGCCACTCATGCATTTATTCCTGGTATCATCAATCAAATCGCTATAAATGACCTGCTCTTCAACACTCATGTCTTCAGATGCATGCGCATTTTCGAGAAAATCACCAAGTTCTTCAAAGGAGGCCGTTTCCAGCCTTCTCTTATTGCCTTGGCTTTGGATGAAATGGTTGAAAACTATACGGTACAACCATGTTCTGAAACTGCTTTTGCCCTGGAACTGGCTCAATCTGGTCACCATTTTTATCAAACCTTCCTGGGTTAGATCGGCCGCATCTTCAGCATTTCTTGCTAATCGCAACGCGACATTATAAATAAATCGCTGATGCAGCTTAATCAATCTTTCCAAAGCGGGTTTTGATCCTTCCTGAGCCTCTTTTATAAAACGCATTTCCTCATCGGTATCATAAGCAACTAAAAAAGGATTGATCATATTTCTATTGGAACAAGACATGTTCAGAGCATCTAAATTAAAAAATTAATTTCGTCCTGCCATTACGCCCCCGTCGACATCCCAAATGGCACCGGTCACCCATGATGCTTTTTCCGAAAGCAGGTGCACAATTGTATTGGCTACATCTTCTGGTTTTCCATTCCGGCCGATCGGCTGAAATCCATTAAAACCCTTTAAAGCTTCAACAGCAGCTTCCTGACCTCCAAAAACCTTATCATATACCGGTGTTTCAACGACTGCAGGAGACACTGCGTTAACCCTGATATTATATTGTGCAAGTTCCATTGCCAAATGCTGGGTTAAAGAGTGCAGCCCCGCTTTCTGCATTGAATAAGCAGATGAAGGTGTGGCCCTGACAGATTGCTTTGCCCACATTGAACCGATATTAACTATGGAGCCGTTTTTATTATTAGCCATTAGTTTGGCTACTGCCTGTGTTATAAAAAACAGCCCTCTATTTAAATCAAGATAGGAATCATAGTCAGTAGCAGTATGATCCAAGAATGGCTTTGGGCTAAAAATACCGGAAGCATTAACCAGATAATCAACCCGGCTTATATCATTGCCGAGTTGATTTATAAAATCAGCTGTTTGCAGACGATCTGTCAAATCAACTTTGTACCCTTTAATATTTCCACTGCCAGACAATTCGTTAATGGTTTGATCTATATTAACCTGATTCTTACCAACAATAACTACTACAGCTTCATTTTGTAGCAATAATGTCGCTGTAGCTTTACCAATTCCGCTTGATCCTCCAAGTACCAAGGCGGTTTTACCTTTAAATTCGTTTTCCATGTTTTCGTTTTATTGTTAGACACCTTTATTAAAAAGTGTGACAACCGCCTGAAACAG